>NZ_VCBQ01000320.1:0-406 GCF_006386455.1 Paracoccus sp. FO-3
GATAATGCGGCGCCATTCGGATGAGGAGAGGGTGAGATGCCGAACAAAGCCACAGTCAGGGGCGTTCTGATGGATGCGACGCTTGCGCCGATCGCGGCGGGCAAGATCGTCGCGACGCTTCAGGGCTCGGACATATTCGACGGCGGGCTGCGGGTGGTGACGCAGAAGGTCGAGGCGACGACGGATGCGCAGGGCGGCTGGTCGCTGGATCTGATCGTGAACGGCGAGGGCGAGCGGGCGGGCACGACTTGGACCATCGAGGGCTACAACCACTATGTCGCCAAGGTGTTCGAGGCGAAATCGCTGTTCCTGGCCTCGGCGCTGGCGACGACGCTGGGCGAGCTGGAGCGGACCAGCGCGCAGAACCTGCGGGCCGCGCGCGAGGGCAACGTGGCGCGGCTGATCA
>NZ_VCBQ01000321.1:0-394 GCF_006386455.1 Paracoccus sp. FO-3
TTCGCGGAACTTCTCGAGCTGCTTTTCCCGGAACTCGGGGCTCGAGGGCGCGGCATAGCCGCCGGTCGCGGCCCCGTCCTGCACCTGGTCCTGGAAGTCCAGGTAGACGAATTCCGCGCCCATCGATTCGATCTGCTCGGCCACCTCGGGGCGCACGTCGAAGGCATGGACCTGCGCGCCCAGGCTGACCGCCGCGCCGATGGCGGCAAGCCCGGCGACGCCGGCGCCCACCACCAGCACCTTGGCCGGCGGCACCTTGCCCGCCGCGGTGACCTGGCCGGTGAAGAAGCGGCCGAAGTTGTTCGCCGCCTCGATCACCGCCCGGTAGCCGGCGATATTGGCCATCGAGGACAGCGCATCCATCTTCTGCGCGCGCGAGATGCGCGGCACCATG
>NZ_VCBQ01000322.1:0-382 GCF_006386455.1 Paracoccus sp. FO-3
CTGTCGATGGCGGCGACGCTGGCGCTGGTGCGCGCGGCGCGCGGCGACGCCAGCCTGCGCGAGAGCCTCGCGCGCGAGCTGCGCTTTACCGCCCGCGCCACGGCGGAAAGCGACTTCCTGGAAGGCGTGCGGGCGCAGATCATCGACAAGGACCGCAACCCGCGATGGTCGGCCGATGCCGGCCCCGCGCATGTCGCGGCCATGCTGGCGCCGCTGGGCGAGGACGAAATCGAATGGGAGGACCGGACATGAAGATCGGATTCATCGGCCTGGGCAACATGGGCGGCCCGATGGCGGCCAACCTGGCCAAGGCGGGGCACGCGGTGGCAGGCTTCGACCTGGCCGCGCCGATGCCCGAGGGCGTCGCCAAGGCGGCGACGGC
>NZ_VCBQ01000323.1:0-355 GCF_006386455.1 Paracoccus sp. FO-3
ATGACCATAGAATACGGGTCATACTCGTCCCCTTCATATTCCCTTTCAGGGAGCCGCGGTGATCGGAGCAGTGGCGGATCGGGGCGCCGAACCGCAAAGCCGCGCTGGTCGGGGGCAGGTTCGAGTGTGTGGTACACGCCCGAACAAGTGCAGGCGCTCACGCCCGTTCGAGAAAACGTCGAGAACCTAGCGGCTTCGCAACCCGACCTTCGAGACGTGTTTCTCTGTCACGCTTGGGATGACAGGCAGGGCTCCGCCAAAGAACTGCATGATCTACTCGAAGCACGCGGTGTCCGCGTGTGGTTCAGCGAGAAGGATCTTGGTCTCGGGGTGCCGATGATGTGGGCTATCGACA
>NZ_VCBQ01000324.1:0-353 GCF_006386455.1 Paracoccus sp. FO-3
CGCGCGGATGATCCACCGGCTCGACCGCACCGGAACGGTGCGCATCTGCCCGATCCAGAGTCCACTGGGCGCGGCCCTGCTGCGCCATTACGGGCTGGAGCGGGAGGATCCCTCGAGCTGGCTGTTCATCGATGGCGGGGGGGGACGCATGTCGATTGCGACGCCGTGCTTCAGGCCGGCCGCCGCCTGGGCGGATGGACCCGGATGGCCGGCGTGCTGCGGATCTTCCCCCGGCCGGTGCGCAACTGGCTCTACCGGCGCTTCGCACGCAACCGCTATGCACTGTTCGGCCGCGCCGTGTCAATCGGCGTTGAAGAGTGCCCCCTTATCGGCGTCCATGTTTGGATGCCCCC
>NZ_VCBQ01000325.1:0-351 GCF_006386455.1 Paracoccus sp. FO-3
GAAACGAAAAAGGGGCCTCGCGGCCCCTTGCTGTCACCTCTGTCCCGGCCGGGTCAGATCGACGGCATCCCGCCTCGCGGTGAGCCGATCCACCATCCGCCATTCGACCTGGGTGCGCAGGAGTGACCGGGGGACGGGTTGCTTCCTGCGGCGGTGCAGCCAGACCCTTCGCCGATCCAGGCGGTCGAAACGAAAAGGGGGCCTCGCGACCCCTTTGCGGTCGCTCTTGTCGTGGCCGGGTCAGATCGACTGCATCTCGCCTCGCGGAGAGCCGATCCATCATCCGGCATTTGGCTTGGACCCGCAGGAGTGACCAGGGGGTCGGGCTGCATCCTCCGATGGTGCAGCCCG
>NZ_VCBQ01000326.1:0-343 GCF_006386455.1 Paracoccus sp. FO-3
CTCACCCTTTTTCGAGTGCTGTTACGGGTTCGAGCTTTGCGGCGTTGACGGCTGGGAGGTAGCCGAAGACCAGGCCGATGCCGCAGGCGCTGGCCAGGGCGGCGACCATGGAGAGGGGCGAATAGACCAGGGTGAAATTGCTGCTCAGCCGCTCGAAGGCCAGGCCGAAGCCAAGCGCCGCCAGGATGCCCGCCGCGCCGCCGATGACGCAGACCAGCACCGCCTCGATCAGGAATTGCGCGCGGATGTCGCCGCGCCGCGCACCCACCGCCATGCGCAGCCCGATCTCGCCGATGCGCTCGGTCACGGAAACCAGCATGATGTTCATCACCCCGATGCCGCC
>NZ_VCBQ01000327.1:0-343 GCF_006386455.1 Paracoccus sp. FO-3
GGCGCTGCTGGTCCAGGTTTTCCTCGATCCAGGGCGAAAAGGCGGGCAGGCCCTTCCAGAAACTGTCCTTGGCCAGCTGTGCCCGCATCCGGTATTCGCTTTCGATCCGGTGATAGGGGTTGCGCACGATGGTAAAGGCGTAGTCGAAGAAGCCCTCGCCCAGCAGCGCCTCGATATCCTGCGCGCGATAATGCTGCGGCGTGCAGCGGCTGGCATGGGGAATGCCCATGGAAAACAGCCGCAGGGGGGCGATGCCCTTCATCCAGCTCTCGACCGAGGTGCCCCCCGCCTTCGGGATATGGATGAAGAGGATACGCTTGCCGTTATGCTGGATGAAGGGCAT
>NZ_VCBQ01000328.1:0-338 GCF_006386455.1 Paracoccus sp. FO-3
CGCAGCGAGATGCGCAAGAAGCACAAGCGCCTGTTCAGCCCGCGCGGGCTGCTGGAGCTGGAGCAGAAAGAGGCGCCGCGCTATGCCATCTTCCTGACCGACCGCCACGAGGTGCTGCTGACGGTCGATCCCGACGCCCCCGACGGCCGCATCCTGACCGTGGCCGAGTTCGAGCAGCAATGGTGGCGCACGCAGACCGACAACAGCCAGCATCACATGCCGCCGATCCTGGTGATGACGCATTCGTCGGTGCTGGAGCAACTGCGCCGCGGCCGCCTGCTGCATGGCGTGTTGTGGACGATGGAGCGTCGCCTGACCCAGCATTGCTTCGCCGCGCT
>NZ_VCBQ01000329.1:0-322 GCF_006386455.1 Paracoccus sp. FO-3
CTCGAACCGTCCCATCTGCGATGCCGAGGCCGCTTGTGCATCGACCGCTCTGCCGCCGACAACTTGGCGCATGACCGGATCGCAGGCGAGACGGTTGGCGTCGTTGACATCCTCGTATCCGGCCAGCCGCCCAAAGACTGATTGCCGGAACAGGCCGTCGAGCCGATGGACCGTGTTCTTGCCAGAGCGAGTATCGCGCAGCGCCGCTGACGCCAAATCGGACAACCCGAGCGCGTCATCAAGCTCGCGCATCACCAGAAGGCCGCCGTCGGAACTGAGCTGCGTGCCGCGAAATTCCAGCCGCACGCGAGGGTCGAAATCC
>NZ_VCBQ01000033.1:0-49472 GCF_006386455.1 Paracoccus sp. FO-3
CAGCGATGCGCCCGCGTCCGGCGGCGCCGCGCCGCAGGGCCTGCCGCTGCCGGACTGGCGCCTGACGGCCGAGCCTGCCGCGCGGGACTATGCCGGCGCCGTCGCCCGCGCGCTTGGCATCATGGCCGAGGAGGCCGGCAGCCGCGACGCGCTGGAAAAGATCGTGCTGGCCCGCACGCTGCTGGTCGAATCCACCGCGCCGATCCCGGTCGAGGCGCTGATGGCGCGGCTGCATGCCGACCGCAGCGTGACCGCTTTTCGCGTGGCGCTGCCCGCCGGGCCCGAGCATCCGCAGGGCCGCGCGCTTTGCGGCGCCACGCCCGAGCTGCTGGTCGAGAAGCGCGGCCGGCGCATCGCCTCGCATCCGCTGGCGGGCTCGGCCCGGCGGCTGGCCGATGCGGCCGCCGACCGCGCCGCCGCCCAGGCCCTGTCCGGCTCGGCCAAGGACCACCGCGAACATGCGCTGGTGGTCGAGTCGATCCTGGACATCCTGGCCCCCTATTGCCGCGAGCTGGGCTGCCCCGAGGGCACCTGCATCACCTCGACCCGCAGCATGTGGCACCTGGGCACCCGGATCGAGGGGCGGCTGAAGGACGAGGACACGCCCTCGGTCGTGCTGGCCTCGGCGCTGCATCCGACGCCGGCGGTCTGCGGCGTGCCGATGGCGCGGGCGGCCGGCTTCATCAAGGCCCTTGAACCCGTGGCGCGGGATTTCTATGCCGGCGCGGTCGGCTGGTGCGACGCAAGCGGGGACGGCGCCTGGCATGTCGCCATCCGCTGCGCCGAGATCAGCGGCCGGCGGGCGCGGCTATACGCGGGCGCGGGGATCGTCCCCGGCTCGGACCCGATGGCCGAGACCGCCGAGACCGGCGCCAAGTTCGGCGCGCTTCTGGCCGCCCTTGGCTTGCCGCAGGATGCGGCCCTGCAGGGCGTGCCCTGCAACGGAGAGACCTGATGGCCCTGCCCGGCATCGCCCCCTATGTCCCCCCGACCGAGGCTGAGCTGCCCAAGGCGCGGGGCCCCTGGCAGCCCCGCCGCGACCGGCTGGCGCTGCTGGTCCACGACATGCAGCGCTATTTCTGCCGCATCTATCCCGAGGGCGCGCCCCTGGCGCCGGTGGTCGGCAACATCGCGCGGCTGATCGGCGCGGCGCGGGCGGCGGGCGTTCCGGTCTTTTACACCGCGCAGAAGGGCGACCAGTTCCGCCCGGATCGCGGGCTTCAGGCCGACCTGTGGGGGCCGGGGATGAGCGCCATCCCCGAGCACGAGGAGATCCTGCCCGAGCTGGCCCCGGCGACGGGCGACATCGTGCTGCTGAAGCATCGCTACAGCGCCTTCCAGCGCTCGAACCTCGAGCATCTGATGCGGGCGCGCGGCCGCGACCAGCTGATGATCTGCGGCGTCTATGCCCATATCGGCTGCCTCGCCACTGCCGTCGAGGCGTTCCAGCGCGACATCGAGGCCTTTGCCGTGGCCGATGCGCAGGCCGATTTCTCGCGCGAGAAGCAGGACATGGCCATGGGCTGGATCGCCGCCACCTGCGGCGTGGCCCTGTCCACCCGGCAGGCGCTGGCGGCGCTTGGCGGGCAGGAGATGAAATCATGCGCCTGACCGGATTCCGCGACCGGACCGCCATCGTCACCGGCGCGGCGGGCGGCATCGGCCGCGCCGTGGTCGCCGCGCTGCTGGAGGCGGGGGCCAGGGTCGTCGCCACCGACACCGAATCCGCGCTGGCCGGCAACCCCGTCGCGGGGGCCGAGAACCGGGTGCTGGACGTGCGCGACGGCGATGCCGTCGAGGCGCTGGTGGCCGAGGTCGAGGCGATGCATGGCCCGCTGGGCCTTGGCGTCCATACGGCCGGCGTGCTGGCCATCGGGCCGCTGCTGGACCTCGCGCCCGAGGAATGGGAGCGGGTGATCGGCGTCAACGCCCGCGGCACCTTCAACGTCACCCGCGCTTTCGGCCGCGCCATGGTGCGGAACGCAGGCGGCGCCATCGTCGCGGTCAGTTCGAACGCGGCGGGGATTCCGCGGCTGAACATGGGCGCCTATGCCGCCTCCAAGGCGGCGGCGACCATGCTGGTGCGCTGCCTGGGGCTGGAGCTTGCCGCGCAGGGCGTGCGCTGCAACATCGTCGCCCCCGGCTCGACCCTGACGCCGATGCAGACCGGCATGTGGACCGAGGACGGCGGCGCCGGCGAGCGCGCGGTGATCGAGGGCAGCCTGGACGCCTATCGCACCGGCATCCCGCTGAAGAAGCTGGCGACGCCCGAGGACATCGCCGGCGCGGTGATGTTCATGTTGTCCGACCAGGCGGGCCATGTCACCATGGCCGACCTTTACGTCGACGGCGGCGCGACGCTGCGCGCCTAGATCCGGGACGCGATCAGCGCCCACCAATTGTCCAGCGTCGGCTCGCGGGCCAGTTCCTCGAAACTGGCCTCGACGCCCATCTGCTTCAGCTCGGACGAAAAGGTCATCACCGCGATCGAGTCGAGCCCGTAGAGGACGAGGTTCTCGGCGGGCTCGATCTCGCAATCGTCCTCGATCATCTTCCGCACGCGGGCGGCCAGCCATTCGGGGCTGAGATCGGTCTTTTCGGCAATATCCATCATTCGTCCTTTCAGGCGGCGGTTTCGGCCACGAGGCTGTCGCGCAGGCGGCGCTTGTCGATCTTGCCCACCGCCGTCAAGGGCAGTTCGGGCACGAAGCGGAAGCGGTCGGGCAGCTTGTATTCGGCCACGCCCAGTTCCAGCAGGTGCCGGCGCAGCGCCGGCGGCGAAAGCTTGCCCGCCCCCTCGCGCAGCACCAGGAAGGCGCAGCTTTTCTCGCCCAGATGGGCGTCCGGCGCGGCGACCAGCGCGGCATGGGTGATGTCGGGATGGCGCACCAGCAGGTTCTCGATCTCCTCGGCGGCGATCTTTTCGCCGCCCCGGTTGATCTGGTCCTTGATGCGGCCCACGACGCGCAGGTTGCCGCCCTGCCGCACCACCACGTCGCCCGAGTAATAGAACCCCTCGGCGTCGAAGGCTTTCGCATTGTGTTCCGGGCTGCGGTAATAGCCGCGGAAGGTATAGGGGCCGCGCGTCGCCAGCGCGCCGGGCGTGCTGTCGGGAACGTCGTTGCCGTCCTCGTCGATGATGCGCACCTCGTCGTCGGGGCTGATCGGCCGGCCCTGGGTGGTGAAGACCACCTCGGGGGGATCGTCCAGCCGGGTATAGTTCACCAGCCCCTCGGCCATGCCGAAGACCTGTTGCAAGCGGCAGCCCAGCAGTTCCGGCACGCGCCGCGCGGTCGCCTCGGCAAAGCTGGCGCCGCCGACCAGCATCAGCTCCAGGCTGTCCAGCATGGCGCGGCGGGCGGGATCTTCTTCGACTGCGCGCAGCCACAGGGCCACGGCGGGCGGCACCAGCGGCGCCATGGTGATCCGCTCGCGCGCGACGATCTGGAAACAGCCCAGGGGCTCGGGGCTGGGGGCCATGACCACGGTGCCGCCGGCATGGAACACCCCCAGCGTGCCGGGCGAACTCATGGTGAAGTTGTGCCCCGCCGGCAGGGCGCACAGGAAGCGCGTGGCCGAGGTCACGCCGCTGATCTGGACGCTGGCGCGGATGCTGTAGTCGTAATCGTTATGCGTGCGCGGGATCAGCTTGGGCGTGCCGGTGCTGCCGCCCGACAGCTGGAAGAAGGCGACCTGGTCGGCAGGCGTCGGCCCGGCGCCCTCGGGCAGGTCGCCGTCCGGTGTCAGCCAATGGGCCAGGCTGCGGGCGGGATCGTCCTCGCCCAGAAGCAGCAGATGCGCGACGCCGCCGGCGCGCAGCGCGTCGGCAAAGGCGTCGTCGCGGAACAGTTCGTGGTCGCGCGCGGCGATGACCACCCGCGGCGCGATCTGGCGGACATATTCGGTCAGCTCCAGCCGGCGATGGCTGTAGAGCGCGTTCACCGGCGCCACCCCGATTCGCAACAGCGCGAAGAAGGCGATGAAGAACTCGGCCACGTTGGGCAACTGCACCACCGCCGTATCGCCATGGCCCAGCCCCTGCCGCGCCAGGCGCGCGGCCAGGTTGCGCGACAGCCGGTCCAGGTCGCCATAGCTGAAGCGGCGCGAACCGCAGACCAGCGCCTCGGCCTCGGGGTTGGCGGCCAGCTGCGCGTCCAGGATATGCGTCAGCGGCTGGTCGATCCAGTAACCGGCCTCGCGATAGCGTCGGGCGAGGTCTTGCGGCCAAGGGCTGAATTCAATCATGCGGATACCTGCTTTTACGGCAATGAGCCGCCCAAGGCGCTTGCGGCACCTTGACGGATGGCAATAGTTGAGTATTTTTATCCCGCTTTCTCTCTCGAAGCAAGCCAGCCGCGTCCCTTGCCGGATGCAACCAAGCCAGCCCTCTCTCGTTCAGAATGCCAGACCCTGCGACAGGGACAAGGATTTCATGACGCATCATCAAGCCGAGGGGTTGTGGCTGCCCCTGACGCTGGCCCAGCTGGATTTCTGGGAAGAGTTCCGGTTCCATCCCGGCGAGGCGGTCTCGACCGTCGCCCATGCCATCGAATTGCGCGGCCTTGCCGATCCCGAGGCGCTGGCCCGCGCCATAAAGGCCACCATCGCCGAAACCGACATCATGGCGCTGCGCTTCGGCCTTGGCGCCGACGGCCGGCCGGTGCAGCGGGTCGATCCCGCTGAGCGGCCCGCGCTGCGCCGCATCGACCTGTCGGACCGCACGGATGCGCGCGCACATGCCTTTGCGCTGATGCAGGCGGATGTCGATGCGGCGCTGGACCTGCTGGAGCAGCCCATCGCGGCGCAATGGCTGGTCCGGCTGGCCGAGGGGCATTACCTGTGGTTCAACCGCGGCCATCACATCGCGCTGGACGGCTATGCCATGGGCCTGGTCGAACGCCGCTGCGCCCAGCTTTACGCCGCGCTGGCCGAGGGCGCCGATCCCGGCCAGCCGCTGCGCCCGCTGGCCGCCTATCTGAACGAGGAAACCGACTATCGCGCCAGCCCGCGCCATGCCGCCGACGCGCGCCATTGGGCCGGGGTGCTGGCGGCCGAACCCCGCCCGCGCGTGCTGCGCAAGGGGTCCGAGGACTATCCGGCCGAGGCGCTTTGCGCCGCCCACGACCTTGCCGCCCTGCGCCCGGCGCTGATGCGGCAGGCGCAGGCGGCGGGCATGGGCTGGCCGGACCTGCTGACCGTGATCTGCGCGGCCTGGGCGGCCTTGCATCTGCGCGACGGCTCGGCCGCGCATCTGTGCGACGATCGCGGCCGGATCGCGATGCCGGTCTGGCTGCCCTACATGAGCCGCATGGGCAGCGTCGCCGTCTCGGTCCCGGCGCTGGTGGTGAACATCCTGCCGCTGGACGTGACGCTGCATCCGGGCGAGCCGCTGGGCGAGGCGCTGGCCCGGCTCGGCGGGCGGCTGCGCCAGCTGCGCCGCCATGGCCGCTACCGCATCGAGCAGATCGCCGAGGATTACGGCATGGAGCCGCGCAGCCGCTTCTTCTTCTCGCCGCTGATCAACGTGCTGCCCTTTGACGAGGCGCGATTCGCCGGCTGCGAGACGACGCGGCACGTGCTGTCGAACGGGCCGGGCGACGGGTTCAACATCACCATCCGCGGCGATGGCGAGGCCCGCGGGCTGGAGCTACTGGTCGAGGCCGACCCGACCCTGACTCCGCCCGAGGATT
Organism: Paracoccus sp. FO-3; assembly: GCF_006386455.1. Taxonomy (NCBI): domain Bacteria; kingdom Pseudomonadati; phylum Pseudomonadota; class Alphaproteobacteria; order Rhodobacterales; family Paracoccaceae; genus Paracoccus; species Paracoccus sp. FO-3. The sequence continues at coordinate 5,691 of NZ_VCBQ01000033.1, forward strand.
TTGCCGCGCTGGCCCGGGGCCTGCCGCTTTTCCTGGCCGCGGCGATGGCGCCCGAGAACCTGTCGCGCCCGCTGTCGGACCTGCCGGGCTGACATGCCCTTGCCGGCCCCTTTCCCCCGGCGCAACCTGCGCCGGACAGGAGGGGACGGGATGGACAGCGACGTGATACGCCTTGCCACGGCCGGCGACCTGGCCGTGGTCGAGGAAGTGGTGAACAGCGCCTATGCGCATTACACCGCCCGCATCGGCCGCAAGCCGGGACCGATGCTGGACGACCATGCCGCGCGCATCGCGGCCGGGCAGACGCATCTGCTGGAACGGGATGGCGCGATGCTGGGCCTGATCGTGCTGATCCCTCAGCCCGATGCGCTGCTGGTCGAGAATGTCGCCGTCTCGCCCGCCGCGCAGGGGCTGGGGCTTGGCCGGCGGCTGATGGATTTCGCCGAAACCCGTGCCTGCGCGGCTGGCCTGCCCCGGCTGCGGCTTTACACCCATGTGGCCATGGTCGAGAATCAGGCGATCTATGCCCGGCTCGGCTATGCCGAGACCCGCCGGGTGATCGAAGCCGGGCTGCACCGCATCTATATGGAAAAGCCGCTGGCCTAGTCGCGATAGGGAATCGTCGCCTCGGCCCCCGGCCGCTGCGACCCGGTCGGGATGAAGCTGCGCGTGCTGCAACCCGCCGCATCGCGATCCCAAGGACCGGACCGCGGGGGCCGCGGCAGTTCGAACCCGGCGCAGAGCCGATAGCTGCGCGGCCCCGTGACCTCGTAGCGATAGGGCGCGCCGGTAAAGGGATCGGCCAGCCGCACCTGCCAGTCGCATTGCGGCGTGGTCGCCAGCGTCTCGGGCAGGCGGTCGCCGTTCTCGCGCGCCAGGCAGACCACCAGCCGGGCCAGGTTGGCCAGGTCGCTTTCCCGCTCGCGGTCGCGGCGCTCCTTGCGGGCATGGCCGGGGCCGCCGGTCAGCGCCAGCCCGGCGACGACCGCCGCCGCGGCCAGCAGCGCGATGGCGATGGTGGCCCAGCCCTTAATCATTCAGCTCGTCCCGGTAATAGGCAAAGACCAGTCCCGCGACCCCGGCGACCAGCGCCGCCTTGGCGGCGAAACGCGCCGTCAGCTCGCCGTTGAGCAGCGTGTAGATGACATAGATCCCGTCCGCCAGGAACACCAGCGCCACCACCAGCAAAGTCACCGAGGCGAACCACTTGCGCACCAGCGACCGCCGTCGGCCGCCGTCGCCCAGGCTCATCCGCGACACCTTGCGGTTGAGGAACACGAACAGCGGCACGAAGGCGATCAGCGAGGCGATGGACCAGCGCGTCGAGCTGCCCGGTCCGTAATAGCGGCTGTCGGCCGGGTCGGGGATCAGCCGCTCGATCAGCACCATGCCCAATTCGCAGACATGCCAGCCGATCATGCCCAGCGACAGGAACAGCAGGCCGTAAAGCAGCGCCTCCTGCGCCGAGGCATAGGGGCGGGGCCGCGGCACCGGCGGCAGGCCCGGCGCGGTTTCCCAGCCCCCCAGCGCCTCGTCGATCTCGGGCGCGGACCAGCCGGCATGGGCCAGCGCCTGGGCGATGCCCTCGCGCTCGCCGCCCTGTGCCAGGGCGCGGCGGACATATTCGGAAAGCTGGTCGGACGGTTTCATCGGCACCCCCTGTCTGGCCGGCAGGTTTCGGCAAGCCGGCGGCGCGGTCAAGCCCGCCAAGGCCGCAGCCGGGCGCAATTTTCCCCGCCGGGCCGCGTCGGCGAAAATTTTCCCGGCGGCGCGATTTTTCCCCTTGCACCCCCCGGCGCGCTCCCATAAATGACGCCTCACCGAAGGCGAAGCGCCATCGGGACGGAGCGCGGGCGTAGCTCAGGGGTAGAGCATAACCTTGCCAAGGTTAGGGTCGTGAGTTCGAATCTCATCGCCCGCTCCAAAATCTTCCTTCGGGAACAGCGAAAAGCGGCCTTAGGGCCGCTTTCGGCTTTTCGGGCGGCTTTTCGGGCCAAAGCTTTGCCCGGCCAAGGCCCTGCGCGATCAACCTGCGGCAGACCCTTTACCCTGCCTCTGGCCATTTTCGGCGAATCGGCGCTAGTATGGCAACCGGAGTTGCCCCGGCAGCCAGGTCCGGGACAGTCGTCAGGAACAAGCTGCCGCGCCTCGCAACCACGCATCCCCCGAACCGCGGCCAGCCCAAGCGTGAGGTGATCATGCCGGCTCTGGAAGCTCTGATCGAACGGAAACTGCAACAGCTCTCGGTGCCGCTGGCGGTCCGCCTGCCCTCGGGGCGGCAACTGGGCCCGCCCGATGCGCGCGTGACCATCGCCTTCAAGGACATGGGCGCGCTGGCGCCGCTGGCCTCGGCCCGGCTGGGCCGGCTGGGGGACGAGATCGTCCGCGGCCGCGCCCGGATCGAGGGCTCGATGCGCGACCTGATGCGGATCGTGGCGGCGCTGGTGCCCAGCGACGGCCAGCCGATCCAGCCCAAGCCCTGGCAGCGGCTGCTCTATCACGTGCATTCGCTGCTGCGCCACAGCCGCGACCGCGATGCAAGGCAGATCCGCGCGCATTACGATGTCTCGGACGAGTTCTATGCGCTCTGGCTCGACCCGCGGCGGGTCTATTCCTGCGCCTATTTCGCCGAGCCGCAGATGACGCTGGCGCAGGCGCAAGAGGCCAAGCTGGACCTGATCTGCCGCAAGCTGGACCTGCGCCCCGGCGAGCGCTTCGTCGACATCGGCGCCGGCTGGGGCGGGCTCTTGCTGCATGCCGCGCGCCATTACGGCGTCGATGCCACCGGCATCACCCTGTCGCAGAACCAGTTCGACCATGTCAGCCGGATCATCGCCGAGGAGGGCCTGGGCGACCGGGTGCGCATCCGGCTGTGCGACTATCGCGACCTCGTGCCCGACCAGCCCTTCGACAAGATGGCGTCGGTGGGCATGTTCGAACATGTCGGCCGCGCCCGGATGGGCACCTATTGCGACACGCTGCGCCGGCTGCTGCGGCCGGGCGGGCTGGCGCTGAACCACGGCATCGCCGCCTCGGGCTTGGACGACGCGATGGTGGGCGGCGGCCTGGGCGATTTCATCGAGAAATACATCTTTCCCGGCGGCGAGCTGGTCCATGTCAGCCAGGCCATCCGCAGCCTGTCGCAATCCGGGCTGGAGATGGTCGATACCGAGAACCTGCGCCCGCATTACGCCCGCACGCTCTGGGCCTGGTCCGACGCGCTGGAGGCGCAGTTGCCCGAGGCCGAGCAAGTGCTGGCGCGCTCGATGCCGCCCGATCGCGCGGCCGAGGTGTTGCAGGCCTACCGGCTGTATCTGGCAGGCTGCGCGCTGGCCTTCGAGCAGGGCTGGGTGGCGCTTTACCAGATCCTGCTGATCCATCCCGACCCGGCGCTGGCGACGCCGGACCTGCCTGGGGCGCAATCCGCCTATCCCTTCCGCCGGGACCATGTCTATCGCTGATCCCGGCCGTCACCCGGTCGCAGGCGAAGGGGGAAAGCGGCGGCCGCAGCAATAACCCCCTTGACCCCGCGCCTTGGAAACCCTAGCAAACGCAAGGCTCCGGCGGGTTGGCGGAGAGGTTACGCAGCGGATTGCAAATCCGTGAAGACCGGTTCGATTCCGGTACCCGCCTCCAAGTATTTTCAAGAGCTTGTGCCATATCGGGCTTTCCCCTCATTCCAGCGTTTACAGTAGCGTTTACAGTTTCGTTCACTTTGCGCCCCCTTTCGCTTGGGCAAGCTTGACCAGAATGCCATCCGATTCATCCGGCGAGACGCGAGCGTAATGCTCGATTACGGCTGCCGCGTAACGCACCGACCAGCCCATGTGCGAGGCGATATGCGCCAGTTCAAGCCCCGCATTCAGCAGACGTGTAGCAGCGGTCCCACGCGTATCCTGGAGCCGCAAATCATACCCCAGAACCTCGGGTGTCAGCCCCGCCTTGTTCCGCCAGTAGCGCAGGCTGTCCGAGGCGTGGCGCCCAGTCATGGCCCGCCCGCGATCACTGATCAGGATCAACATGCGGTCGGCCGGCGTGGCGTCGATCAACGCGGCCATGGCCGGAGTGACGGGGATTGTGGCGGTGCGCTTGCGCTTGTTCGTCCTGATGCGGATGCGGCGCCCCTGCGGCGTCTTCTCGATCTGGTTGCGATGCAGGCGCACCAGGTCGGCCGGCCGCAGCCCGGTTTCACAGCCGGCAGTAAGGATGCGCTGCACCCACTCCGGCGCGATGGCGCAAACAGCTTCACGCTGCGCCGGAGTCCACACGATTTCCGAACGATCCACCTCATAGACCTTCCGAAAGTCGCCGCAGTAGTGCATCCGGATCTTGCCGGCGTCCTTCCAGGCCCAATTGAGGATCCGCGTCACCACGGTTCCGGCATAGTCGTACTGGCGCGGCGAATGCGCCCATTGCTTGCGCCATTCATTGACCTCGCCGCGCGCCTCGGGTTCCTCGAACATCGCGGCAGGGTCGTCCTTGAACGCCGCCGCGAAGCGTAGCGCCCAGAGGCGATAATCCTGCCGGGTGCGCTCGCCCTTGGGCATCTCTGCGCTCGACAGAAAGTCATCGACCATTTGCTCGGTCATGTAATGCGCCGGCTTGGGGCGGGCGGTTGCCTCGGCGAATGCCACGAAGAAAGCCGGATCACTCGGAAAGCGGGCGCTGTCCTCCCAGAACTTGGGCCCACCGCGCCAAGCATAGAAATGAAACTTCGCGCCCGCCTTGGTGACGCGCCGAACGCAATGAACGCCCTTCGGCCGGTTAGATCGAAGCATTGCGCGCCCTCCGTTGCGCCACCAGCGACGCGGCACCATCTGAGCCCCGCGACGGCGTCAGGATATCCATACCTTGGGCCGCATCGAGGCGCTGACGAACATGCTTGGGATCGAACCATCCGGGACGGCCTGGAACATGCCGCAGGCCGAGCTTTGCGCAGAAATTGCGAAAGGCACTATTCGCGCCGGCATAGCCCCATTCCTCGGCCAGATCCTCGGCACGGATCAGGCCAATCATCTGGGTGAAGTGAGACGGTAAGGCTGACATGTAGCCCCTCCACGGCTTATACCTTTCATCGCACACTTGGGCGCGGAGCGGAGGGCGGATCGCCCGCACCTGCGAGTTGCTTTGCTTCGCGCAGCAGGATTTCGTCCATCTGGTCTGGAGTGATGAAGATGGCGCGACCGATTGCAAAGTACTGCCCATGCGCCCGCGCCTTCGAGCGCAGGGTCCGCGGTGAGAGTTCAACGCCGCGTGGACGAAGCTTGGCCGACCATTCCTCGGGGGTGTGCCCCAGGTCAAAAATTTTCGACATGGCTATTCTCCTTTCTGGTAGGATGGAAGCCATAGCCAGACTGACCAGTCAACATATTGTAAATATTTGCTAAGTTTCCGGAAAGATCTTTCCCTTTTTGCATCGAAACGCCCGAAACGGATCGCAATGAAACAGGATGAGAGCTCAACTTTTGATTTTTGCGACGACGACGAGGCTCCGGATGATTCGTATCTGTCCGTGGGTGACCCTCATGGTGTTCATCCATGGCAACCGCCATCGCGTCCTTTGGGCCACCTGCTGAAAAAAGTGCGGCTGAACCTGGGACTGACTCAAGACCAGATGGGCGATTTGATGAAGGTAACAGGCCGCAATTACAACAACTACGAACGCGGACGCGTGCAGAACGTCCCCGCTCCCGCCCTTCAGCGGCTGGCTGATCACACTGGCATCGCCGCCGCTCATCTGCTGACTGGGCGCAGTCCGTCTCTCGACTATGTTACCATTCTGGATGAGGTGTACGCCCTTCAGAAAACTGTCTGGGACCTCTGCCAACGACCAGATGGCAAGCTCTATGGTATGAATACTTGCCTGTCGCCGGAGGAGCTTCGCGATGTCATCAAGGCATTATTATCTGATAGGGAATATCGGCGTTACTATGAAATCGATCCATATCCGGAGCTAACCAAGAATGATATCCTGGAAACAGTCGCGACGCATACGGACTTTTACAAGGACGCGGGATGGGAATGGGCCCGCGACAACGATCCAGAATATCATGGCTTTGCGCCCTTCCCCTGCCCAGCAATGTATGTGGTTCCTAGGTTTCAGGATATGGCAGAGTACCGCCGGTACTTAGAACTGCGCTGCCAGATCGAGGCGACGCTAACAAGCGACGAGCGCACTCTCTATTCTGAATGGTTATCCACCAAACCCAAAAGGTCTCCTGAAAATTGATCGCTTAGAGTCAGGACTTACAACCAATATATGATGGTCGCAGCCAGGGCGCAGGCGGAGAGGAACAGAATGGGGCATCGGTCGTAGCGGGTTGCAATACGGCGCCAGTCCTTGAGGCGTGCGAACATGTTCTCAATCCTGTGGCTCAGGCGGTAGAGTTCGGTGTCGTGCGGGACCGAGGCTTTGCGACCGATGCGGGACGGGATACACGGTGAAATCCCCATCTCGATCAGCGCGTTGCGGAACCAGTCGGCATCATAACCTCGGTCTGCAAGCAACGCCCCGGCCGAGGGGATCGAGGACAGCAGCGCCCGCGCGCCAATGTAGTCGGAGGTCTGCCCCGCCGACAGGAATATCCGGATCGGACGGCCCTTCGCGTCCGCCACCACATACAGCTTCGAGTTCAGCCCGCCCTTCGTGCGCCCGATCAGCCGTCCGCGCCCCCCTTTTGAACAGGGCTCGAAGGTGACGTTCTTGCCGGTGTTTCGATCCACGCCCCCGCGAAGGGGGCGACGCCAATCGCTATTGGGCGGCGCTGGTGCCGTCTTGGTTTCGATCCACGCCCCCGCGAAGGGGGCGACGGGTCCATCGTGTCGCTGATGACGCGCGGGCAAGGTTTCGATCCACGCCCCCGCGAAGGGGGCGACTTGCTGTCGGTACGGACGAGCCGATCCTCTTGCGGGTTTCGATCCACGCCCCCGCGAAGGGGGCGACCGGCCGCATGCCTTCCGGACGCGCACCAGCGCCGCGTTTCGATCCACGCCCCCGCGAAGGGGGCGACCGCATGGATCAGTTCGCATAGCGGTGAGGATCATGTTTCGATCCACGCCCCCGCGAAGGGGGCGACGAGGTCAGCATCCGGCCAATTGTCGGAGAACCACTGTTTCGATCCACGCCCCCCGCGAAGGGGGCGACGCAAGCCACGCGTCGCGGCTGGATCGCGGCAGGTGTTTCGATCCACGCCCCCGCGAAGGGGGCGACTCGTCCAAGCCGCGCTGCCCGAGGTGACGCCCGTGTTTCGATCCACGCCCCCGCGAAGGGGGCGACCGTTCTCGGGATCCGGGTTGATCGACAGGATGCGGTTTCGATCCACGCCCCCGCGAAGGGGGCGACGATGAGTGACGACCTGACTCGCTGCCCATGCTGCGTTTCGATCCACACCCCCGCGAAGGGGGCGACACCACGGCGTCGGGATGGGCGGCGATCACGGACTGTTTCGATCCACGCCCCCGCGAAGGGGGCGACCGGCCGAGGGTGTCGAGACGCCCGGCACCGCAGGGTTTCGATCCACGCCCCCGCGAAGGGGGCGACTGCCACGGGGTGCCATCACGCCACCGCGTTCTGGATGTTTCGATCCACGCCCCCGCGAAGGGGGCGACACGCCCTTGCGCTTGCCGTAATCCCAATCGTCGCGTTTCGATCCACGCCCCCGCGAAGGGGGCGACGGCCACGCTCTGTCCGCCCGGCCCCCCACCCCGACAGTTTCGATCCACGCCCCCGCGAAGGGGGCGACGGGCGATGGACGATGAGAACCTTTTGTCGATGGGGTTTCGATCCACGCCCCCGCGAAGGGGGCGACTTGCGGTCGCGGGGCGCGCCGCCCTTGGCCTTGCTGTTTCGATCCACGCCCCCGCGAAGGGGGCGACGGCCTCGACATAAACTTCACCTATATCGACCCCGTTTCGATCCACGCCCCCGCGAAGGGGGCGACACGTGGCGCGCGCCGACATGGTGCGGGAATGGCTGTTTCGATCCACGCCCCCGCGAAGGGGGCGACCGGCAAGCGCGAGGTGATCGGCGCCGCTCCGGATCGTTTCGATCCACGCCCCCGCGAAGGGGGCGACCGCTGGTGCGCGCAAAGGCATCCGGCGCTGCGACCGGTTTCGATCCACGCCCCCGCGAAGGGGGCGACGTCTGGATACAGCCTTGGCGCTGACCGCGGTGGATCGGGTTTCGATCCACGCCCCCGCGAAGGGGGCGACCAAGGGCGCGCCCATCGGCTATGTCGATACCGAGTTTCGATCCACGCCCCCGCGAAGGGGGCGACTTGCTAGCTTGACCTCAGCGGCCAATTGCTCCTTGTTTCGATCCACGCCCCCGCGAAGGGGGCGACGACCCTGGCCGGCGTGGACAGCTACGATTTGATGTTTCGATCCACGCCCCCGCGAAGGGGGCGACGTGCTGCGCTCGGCCTCGGAACCGTTCCTGGTCGGGTTTCGATCCACGCCCCCGCGAAGGGGGCGACGACGCTGACCGCTGGCAACGGCCTTACCGGCGGCGGGTTTCGATCCACGCCCCCGCGAAGGGGGCGACTTCGCCAACTCGGGCCACGTCTTGTCCTCTAGCTGGTTTCGATCCACGCCCCCGCGAAGGGGGCGACGCGCAGGTCAGCCATTGGCCTTTGTCGCCAGGGCAAGTTTCGATCCACGCCCCCGCGAAGGGGGCGACGATCTTGTCAACCAAGGCCTGCGTCGGCGTGAGGGTGTTTCGATCCACGCCCCCGCGAAGGGGGCGACAACTATTATTCGCGTGGTCAACGAGTTTGTTGCCGTTTCGATCCACGCCCCCGCGAAGGGGGCGACTTGGTTGCCTCCGCACCTGCTTGTCATGGGCAGCGTTTCGATCCACGCCCCCGCGAAGGGGGCGACGGGAGGTAGCGATGGGGGATGATGTTGATGATTTTGTTTCGATCCACGCCCCCGCGAAGGGGGCGACGCGCGGCCCCCTGCGTGATCGTCACAGTCAGGGGGTTTCGATCCACGCCCCCGCGAAGGGGGCGACTTTTGGCCGAGGGCTGGACGCCCAGACAAGTTTCCGTTTCGATCCACGCCCCCGCGAAGGGGGCGACGCGCGTCCTGCATGCCATCGTGGAGAAACCCACGTTTCGATCCACGCCCCCGCGAAGGGGGCGACGACGCTTTCCGGCGTCGGTAGTGTTCCGATCACCTCGTTTCGATCCACGCCCCCGCGAAGGGGGCGACGGCCCGAGGCCGACCGCATCGCCGAGCGCCTCAAGTTTCGATCCACGCCCCCGCGAAGGGGGCGACATCCCATCGCCGGCTGCTGTGGCGGCGAAGCGCTCGTTTCGATCCACGCCCCCGCGAAGGGGGCGACTGTCAAGGCTTGGTTGTCAGCAGAGGGCTTTGTAGTTTCGATCCACGCCCCCGCGAAGGGGGCGACGTTCGACGAGGTCACGACCCCCGGCGGCATGGCGGTGTTTCGATCCACGCCCCCGCGAAGGGGGCGACGAGCGACGATGCCGCCGCACAGCAGCATCGCATCCGTTTCGATCCACGCCCCCGCGAAGGGGGCGACGATCGTCACTCATCGCGAGTCCTCCGGGGGAGGGGTTTCGATCCACGCCCCCGCGAAGGGGGCGACCACCCTCCCTATACCGCGCTGTTGTTATGCCGCAATCTTCCTTGCGAATGCGAAAGGGGCAGTTGCGCTCGTCCTAAGTCAGCCGATATGACGGACAGGAAAAGAAAATCCAACGATTTCAAAAAAGCCGCCCCGATGCGAACCTCAGCGCAAAAGTCGGCACGCTTCATGTTCGCAGGGACAAGAAAACTATAGAATCAGCGGGCCGTTAAGATTCATCGCGGGTTTTGCACCGACATGCTCGACCCGGCGCGACCAGTTCGAACCAAGGTAGTAATAGCGCAGGCTGTCGACCTCGGGGCGGATGATCCCTTCCAGGCGCGCCTTCAGCCGGGTCCATTGCGCCGGGTCCACCTCGATCTCGAAGACCGACAATTGCACCCGCTGGCCGTAATCCTCGCACGCTCGGGCAACCTGACGCAAACGCTTCTTGCCGCCGGTGTCCAGCGTATTCACGTCATAGGTGACCAGGACAAGCATCTCAACTCCAGAACCAGGGCGGATAGGCGTCCAGATCGCCGCGCAGATGACGCGCCAGCATCTGCGCCTGAAGATAGGGCACCAGGCCGAACGGCGCCTTTTCCTGTAGGAAGGGATGCTGGCGCTCTTCCTTCTTGCGCTCCTGCCAGGCGGTCAGGACGGTGCGGCGAGCGTCGTCGGTCAGCAGCACCGCACCGCCGTCCATGCGGCGAAAGTCCCCCGCGCGCAACTGGCGGCGATTCACCAGGGACAGCGCCAGACGATCCGCCAAGGGCGCGCGAAGCTCTTCCATCAGGTCCAGCGCGAGGCTGGGCCGGCCGGGGCGGTCGCGGTGCAGGAAGCCAACGGCGGGATCCAGCCCGACCGCCTCGCAGGCCGAACGGCAATCATGGGTCAGCAGGGTATAGAGAAAGGACAGTACCGCATTCATCGGATCGAGCGGCGGGCGGCGCGAGCGGCCCGTCCAGCGAAGCTCGGGATCGGGTGAGCGGATCAGGTGATCGAAGACGCCGAAATACAGCGTCGCCGCCTCGCCTTCGGAGCCGCGCAACAGATCCACGCTATCGTCGGACAACTGCACGCGGCGCAGGATCATGGCCATGCGATCCGTTGCCCGCTCGAGCCCATTACGCGCCTCGGTCGTCATCTCGCCGCCGTAATCGCGCAGCGCGCGCCGGATCACCGCGCGCTGGTTGGCGATCTTGCCCATGACGATGCCGCGCACCACATCCGTCGCGTCGTCGGCCGCCTGATATTGTGCACGCCGTAGCAGAACATTCCCCGCGACCGGCCCCTCGACCCGGGCCTGGAACCGCCCGGCGCGATCCAGAAGCACCAACGTGATGCCGCGCTCGGCACAGATGCCGATCAGCGCCGGAGACAGCAGGATCGGCCCGAAGGCGACGACCGAGGCCAGCATATGCAAGGGTACACGCGCCTTTTCAGCCCCCTCGATTTCGGCCACCAGGTTCTCGCCATCCTTCTTCAGGGCGGTCCCCTCGGTCGTGACATAGACGGTGTTCAGCAGCTTCTTCATTCCAGCGCCCTTGCCAGCATACGATCGCGCCATTGCCGCACGGGACGGCGTATCGCCTCGGGCCGGCACAGATCCAAAAGCGAACAGGCCCGGCAGCGGCTGCGATGCAGCGTCGGGGGCGGCGTGCGGCGACTGGCCAGGACTGCGGCCAGTTCGGCAGCGGTGCTTTCGGTCAGCGCACGCAGATCGGCATCGAAGGGCACGGTGACCCGGCGTTTGGTCTGACCGTAGAACAGTGCACCCTGTGCCACCGGGCGGCCGGTCATCTCTTCGAGGCAGAGCGCCTGCGCGCAAAGCTGCACCTCATCGGCGCGGTGCATCTTGGGCTTGCCGCGCTTGTATTCGATGGGGAAAGCGGTCTCGCCAGCCGGACCGGGGAGGAACTCGACCAGGTCGGCGGTGCCGGTCAGGTTCAATCGATGGCACGCCAGTGGCAAGGCCATCACCCGCCGCACGCCACGCGCCTTGCGACTGCCGCCCTTGTCAGCGACGGCGTGCAGGACATCGCCCTCGGCGGTAAAGCGGTTCTCGGCCCAAAGCCGCTCCAGATGGATCAGAGCGGCTTGGCGCAGGCAATAGACCGCATGTTGCAGCGCCGAGAGGGGAATGGGTTCCTCGACGCTGGCCATGATCAGAGGAGTTCGAGGATTTCAACGCCTTCGGGCAGCCCCTCGCGGTCGATGGCGACGGTGTAATCCGCGAATTTCCGCGCTGGCGGCAGGTTGCCAAGACCGCGGTCGTCCAGCGCACGGAATTCGCCATCCACGTTGCGGCCGATCTGAACCAGGTCGAACAGCCGGTGTGCCGGCGCATTGCCAAGCGCATTCGCATGGCGGAAGACGATCAGCTTGCGCGAAGTCATCTCGCCCCGCGCGGCCGCGCGGTCATGCTCGAACATGTTCGCCAGCGCCTCGAACAGCAGGTCCAGATCGGCTTCGGAAAAGCCCGTACGTTCGGCGAACTTGGCCGAGACGAAGCCATGCGCGACATAGAGGCCATAGGGCACGATATGCTTGCGGCCCATCGTACGGTTGTCGGTGCGCAAATCGCCATCGTCCCCTTCGGCCCGCTTCTTCTGCTCGGCCTCGTTGGTGGCCGCCATGCGGGTGATCGAAATCTCGACCGGCAGAACCGGCTCGACCGAATTGGCGAAGGTCATCTGCACCGGGCCCTTGACCTGACCGCAATTGATCCCGGTAGACATGACGGCACCGAATGTCCGCACGTCGAAGAAATTGCGGCACATGAAGTCGCGCAGTTCCCTTGCCTCGGCGTCGTCCTTTGGGTTCAGCTTGGCATCCTTTTTCGACTTCTCGTCGCCCCGCAATGCAACATAGGCCTGACGGTGCTTTTCGTTCAGGATCGCGCCTTCCTGGACATAGATATGGTGCCCTTCCGTTCCCTCGCGCGCGAGCTCGACGTAATTGCGGATCTTCCGCTTCAGGCTGACATCGCTGACCAGGCCGTGATTTGTCTCGGGATCAAGCCGCGGCAGGTTGCCCGCATCGGGGTCGCCGTTGGGATTGCCGTTCGTCACGTCGAAGATCAGCACGAAATCATGGCGGCGGGAAAGCGTGGTCATTGGGATACCTCGGGGGTCTTGTCATCGTGCTTGCGAAAGAAATCGGAACGCTGGTGGTAATAGCCGATGCCGAACAGCGCCTGCTCTGCTGCATTCAGCGAGGCAGGGATCGGGTCCCCGGCCGGGTCCATCAGATCGGTGATCGAGGTCAGCAGCTTCTCAAGGTTCACCGCCCGGCCGGGGTTGGTCTTGCGCAGCTTGCCGAAATGGTTGGCCGAGCCGGAATCCAGCGTGCGGAACACCTTTTGCGGACTCGCCGATGCCGCGCCATAGAACTTGTCCTTGATTGTGGCATTGATGCCGCCAAGTGCGGCGCGCTGCACCTCTTCGTAGACGGCGAACAGCCGCCCAAGGACATAGCCCTTGTTGGTATTGGCGGGATCAAGCGCCACGGGAGCCTCCATCTTCAGGTTGCGGATCAGAATGGATTTCAGCATGGCGCATCGCAGGGCGTTGATCTCGCCATCGGCGCGCATGCGCATCAGCGCCGTAGAAAGCAGGGTCAGCGGATAGGCCGTGCCGGTCAGGATCGCGCGCAACCACTCCCCGGCGATCAGCGGCGGCACGTTCTCGCGCTTGCCTTGCGAGGCCAGTTCCAAGAGATAGCGCCAGAGCGCCGGCCAGCCGTCGCGCGGCGGCGGATCTATCGCCGTATCCTCAAGGTAGCGCTGAAAATTCGCGGTCAGCCTGCCGAAATCGTCCTGCCAGTAGAAGCGCACCGAAAGCCGGGCGGCATTGGGGGCCAGCCCTAGGACATGAAAGCGCACCCCCTCGGCCAGTTCCGGCGCGACCCGCGACAGGCGCTGACCATTGCGGATGGCGTCGAGGCGGGAATGGATTTTGGCGGTTTCCAACCTCTCATCCTCGGCAACCAGCTTCTCCTCGGAAGCGGGGTCCAGCAACGCCGCAAAGAAGACCTCCGCCTCCGCGGCCAGCTTCATATCGCTGCAATCCGCCCAGAACACCGTCGAGGCATCGCCGATCTGGATGCGATGGCCGCTATCCTTGTCGAGGTAGCGGTTCAGCACCGTGCCATAGGCAAAGGCCGCTGCCTCGGAGACAGGGGCGTTGTCACCTTGATCGTGACCGTAGGACGTGAAGGCGTCGAGGTTGAAGGACACCAGGCTCGCACCCGAGGATTGCGCCCCCCAGACCCCCTTGATCGAGGGATGCAGCCGCGCCACCGAACCGGGTTCGCCCGTCACCAGGCAGATCTGCGGGTCCGAGGCGCCCTCGGCCCCGAGGCGCCGCCACAACGCGCGCGCAGCCGGGCGTTCATGCAGGAAACGCTCGCGATATTCCTCGGCCAGGGCGAAGACGATGTTCTGGTCGCGCATCTCATCGAGCCAGAGGGGTGGAGCGAAGGCATCCGGGCTCCAGCCGTCCAGGAAGCGCAGGAAAGCCAGCACGCCAGGATCGTCGGTTTCCGCAAGCCATTCCGCGTGGCGAGCGCGGAAGGCGGCATGTTCCTCCGCCGTCCTTTTGCCTTCACCAGCGGTCACACCCAGCACATAGGCCGACTTGTCCCACAGGAAGTTGGGGGCAATGCCGGCGGTCCGCTTTACGGCCTGCGGCACCAGCAGCATCCTGGGGCTACGTTTCCTGTCGTCGCCGCGCAGATCCTCGACACTGGCAACCGATCCGTCCGCGTTCAGCAGTACGCAAAAGCCGATCTTCTCGGTCGAGAAGCCGAAGGGCGGTGCATCGGGCAGCCGATCATAGGCCCGCACCAACGAGGCAAGCATGCTCATCCCTTCACCTCTGCGCTGCCGGGTTGCGGCACCTCCAGTACGCCGTCGCGCAGCGCGGCACGGAAAAACAGCGAGGGCCGGCCCGGTTTCCCGTGGTCGATGTCCCACAGCATGAAACCAAGATCGCGTGGCGCGCCGAAACCATGCTCGGCGGTTTCCGCCTCGGGGTTGCGGGTGGGCAGCGGCGCCTCCGGCGGAATCAGGTCGAAATGCGCGGTGAATTCACGGGTGCCAAGACAGGGCTGATGAAAGCACTGCCCCCGCGCGGCACGGCGATTGAAGATGTCCAGATGCTTGCCCTCGCTATCGTCGGGGCCAGCCTTGCCCGTCATGTCGAAATGCGCCTCGATCACATAGCGGGGCGCGGCCAGCACGGTCGAGGCGCGTTGCTGGCGGTCCTCATCGACCAGAAGCTGCAAACCCTCCAGGTCGCCGCGCTTCATCGCCTGTTTGATCTTGCCGGCTGGGGCCTTGTGACCCACTTCGTTGCGGCGGATGGACTGGAAACGGATCGGTTCCAGCACATGGATGCGGTCGATGACCCAGCGGATCGCGGGCTTCCAGTGGATGGCTTCGAGTATGCCGCGCGCCGCCGAGGGCGTCATCACGTCATAGGACATGCGCTCAACCTTCAGCTCAGGGCGCGTGAACAAGGCATGCTGGCCCCAGACATGTAGGCGGATTCCGTATGACATATCATCCTCTTAGCTTCGACCAAGGTAGCCGATCAGCAACTCTATGCAAGAATAAACTTTTTCTTGTTCATTCTAGTTCATGTTAAGAGTTTTATTGACATCTTCGCCTCATGAGTAGACCCTGTGGGTTCAACCTTCGGCAAAGGGAGCAAACATGTTGTCACGACGAAGCCTGCTGGGCCTTCTAGCTTGCGCAGCGATAGTCGTGACCATCGATGAGCCGCCATAGCGTCTTCATCGAATGGTCACGGAACTCCGTGTGGATTGAAACATTCTGGTTCAGGTTAATGCTCGAACTACGGTGCCCCTCGGAAAGCTTAGCCGCTTAGCCGAAGGGCACTAAGTCTCCTTCACAGCAACCATGCCTCCTCAGACAAATATTCGGCATGCTCCCACCATAATCCCGTCTCGGAATGATAGATGGACGCATTGTCCAGCACGCAGAATTGATCCCCCCGCAACGCAGTCTGGTGAAAGGACGCATGGCCGGCCTCGACCAGCAGCGCGCGCGCCTTGGCGGGCACCTGGACAATATAGACCTGCAATGCCCGTGCCAGCTTGCCGGAGGGGATATTCTCAAAGGCCAGTTGCCGGATCGCTTCGACCGCCGCCGCATCGCCGGGAATGATGACCGGTACCATGGTGGTTTCGATCATGCGGAAATCCTCGGCCATGCTGCGGAAGGGGAAATCCGTGCCGCTACGACCAAGGATCATCTGATCGACCATCGGCTGCCCCAGCCGCGCGGACCCGGCCTGCCAATAGACATGTTCGAACCAGTCGCGAATCGCGGCGGGGGACAGGAGGTCGTCATGCCGTCCGGCGATGCTGCGCATCGCTTCGGCGAGCTTTCGAACCTCATTTGGCATCGGACGACCCGGGGCCGAGAAAACTGTCAGCGTGCTGTCCTCGACCGGCCATTCGCCGTTTCGGGACACCCTGCCTGCGGCCTGTACGCAGCTATCCAGCCCCGCCTCGGCCCGCCAGCCCTTGGGAAACGACAGATCCACGCCTGCCTCGATCAGGCTGGTCGCGATCAGGCGGCAGGGCGCATCGGATTTCAGGCGCGCACGGATGTCCTCCAGAATAGCCCGCCGATGCACAGGATATTGCCGCGTGGTCAGATGGACCAGCCCCTCGAGTTCCTCGGCCTTGGCCGCATTGAACAGTTCCAATGCATGGGCACGGCTGTTGACGATGACCATCCCTTGCGGCGTATCGCGCAATGCCTCAATGAGGGCGTTGTCGTCCATCTCGCCGCCCTGCACGATGCGGGCGCGGCGCAATTCGCGGGCGAGCCGCACCGGATCGGGCGCCAGTTCACGGCCCTCCAGCGGCAAGCCGCCCTGCTTCAGCTGGCGGCTGTCGAACGCAGGTTGCGTCGCCGTGCAAAGCACCACCGAACAGCCGTAATGCGCGCAGAGCGTGTCGATCATCCGCAGCGCGGGCATCAGCAGCTTGCGCGGCAGGGCCTGCGCCTCGTCCAGCACGATCACCGAACCGGCGATATTGTGCAACTTGCGGCAGCGCGAAGGACGCGCCGCGAAAAGGCTTTCGAAGAACTGCACATTGGTCGTGACGACCAGAGGCGCGGCCCAGTCCTCCATGGCAAGGCGCAGCTTGTCCTTGCGCTCCGGGTCGGTCCTTTCGTCGTCGATGGCCGAATGATGCTCCAACACCGCATCGCCGAAAAGGCCGCGGAAAATGGCCGCGGTCTGGTCGATGATCGAGGTATAGGGGATCGCGAAGATAACCCTGCGATGCCCATAACGTGCCGCGTGGTCCAGTGCAAAGCCCAGTGAAGCCAGCGTCTTGCCGCCGCCGGTGGGCACGGTCAGCGTGAAAAGCCCCGGCGTCATCGCCGCAGCCTGCTGGACATGGATCAGGATCTCGGCGCGCAGGCGGTTGATGCGGCCATTCTGGCGAAATCCCGCCATATGCGCATCGAAGGCGTCTCTCCATTCCGGCAACAGATCGGCCAGGGCCGGCCAGTCGCGATCCGGCCGCGTACCGTTCAGTCCGGCATAGAATGCCTCGGTGTCACGGAAATCCGCGTCAACCAGACAGGAAAACACCATGCGCGCCGCGACCGACAGGTCGAAGCCGCAAGATGCCGGGCGCATCAGCTTAGCCAGTTCCCTGGCGACCGGGCCAAAATCTGGGCTGGTCGCGGCCGAGATTTCCGGCGCGATCGGGTCGCGGAAGGTCTCAAGCCGGCGCTCCATACTGCTGTCGGCGCCATGGCGATCAGGCAACCCGGCGTGATGGCCCAGGATGGCATAGCCGATCACTTCAGAAATTGGTCGCAAACCGGCAGGCGTCCGGGCATGTAGCAGGGCAGCCCCAGCGGTCGAATGATCCACACGCAATTTTTCGCCGGACAGGATGCGATCAAAGGCGGGATCATATTTGCCAAAGTCATGGAAAAGGCCAGCCATATACGCCGCCGCCCGCAACCCGAGGGGTGCAGCTCGCTCGGCAGCCAGAGCAGCCGTATTTTCGAGATGGTCGGCCAGCAATTGCCAATCGCTTCGATCCTCACGAATACCCGTATGCGCATAGTATTTCAAAATCTTCATTCCTCCAGCCGCAGACTATTGACTGGCAATGATTCGAGCAACGAGTATTATCAGCGTTTTGGGCAGAGCTGCTCCAACCCGCAAACCAGTGCTTTCTTAGGATTCGGGCGATCCGAATGGACAAGGTGGAGAATTACGATACCGAGAAATCGAAATCCACCGCGTTTCATAATCCGAAGACCAAACACGATCTTGCCCAGCATCCCAATATCCTGCAGGATCGCCATATTATGTATTGTCGACGGATTCGCCGCTCTTTACGCTATTATCAGTCCGCTCTCGCTCGTTTGCAACAGTCACCCTCGCAGGTCGCTTCGTTATGGACGAACGGTGGCGCTCACGAGATACGCAGATGCGATGCCGTGAGGCGCCCACCACACATCGAATCAATATCGCCCATAGCGGCACGCCTAGGCATGTTCGCGGTATTTTCCCGGACGTCCTCCAGCCCGATGGCGGGGGTGGAAGCAGCGGCCAAGACGCCCAGCATCCCCACGGTCCACGCAATCATGGCAGCGATTTTCATGGATATCCCCAAAAAACATTCCCGCAGTTCCAGTTCACGGGCCTCAACGCCCCTCAGCATCTCGCACGATCTGAACGATATCGCGAGGGTCTGATCCCATCGCTGTCGCAATCTCGACCAGTTCCACAACCTCGATCCGCCGCTCGCCATTCTCGTATTTTGCCACGAAGGACTGCGGCCGCTTCAGGCGCTCTGCCAGCTCGGTCTGCGTCAGCCCTGCATCCAAGCGGGCCTGCTTGAGGGCAACCATCAAGGCCAGATGACCAGGGCTGCGCAGGGTTCGGCCCATCCTTGAACTCCAGATAAATCCGGAATTCGGATAGTGGTACTTGAACGATATCCCATTTTGGGTTATTCCGTGCCGGACGTGTTTGCATCTTTATTTTCAGGACCAACCGATGCCCCAACAATGTCCGCATTGCATGACCGAGATTCACGCCGAAGCCTCCACCTGCCCAGCCTGCGGGGCGATCCGCGGGGTGTGGGGCCGCTCGGTCGAAAGCTGGCGCCAGGCATCGACCTTCATGCTCGGCGTGGCCGCATTCTTTGCCCTGGCCGGCATAGCTTTCGGCACCTGGGTGGCGTCGGATTACTCGACGACCTGGTTCGACGGAATGATCGCCTTCCTGTTCCTGTCGCCCTTCATGCTGTTCGCCGGCGGTGTCGGCCTGTTCCTGCGCTATGTGATCCCCCGGATGCAGGAGGGCTGGTATCGATGAGAGCCGCGAAGCGGAAGCCGACCGCCGGGCCGAAGCGCACCTCGATCTGCCTCAGCGCCGAGGCGCACAGGTCCCTGCGGATCGAGGCGCTGCGGCGCGACATCACCATGAGCCAGTTGGTCACGCTGGCGCTGGCCGATGCCGGCATCGACATTCCCCCGGAGGATCTGGAAGCATGAAACACCTGTTTACCGCCGCGCTGATCGGCCTCGCCAGCCCTGCCATCGCCGCCGGCTGGTATTTCGAGGCCTCCGTCGAGGGCGGCGCCGAATACTGGACCTTCACCAACGAGACCGGTGAGGTCAGCCCGCGCCGGGTGCGCGGCAACGAGATCTGGATCACCCGCACCGATCAGATGAACGAACTCGACGCCAACGGCACCTGCGACTTCAACAACTGCCGCGTCAGCGTGACGCTGGACGGCCGCGGCGCCGAAGCAGGTGATCGCGTCAGCATCCGGTTCTCGAATGGCGAGAAGCTGGATTTCGTGGCTGCCGACGGCGATATCCTGCTGAGCAATTTCGACATGGCCGGGATGGGCGCGACCAACCTCTTCGTCCACAACGTCCGGCGGGCGGAATGGGTCGAGATCGGCTTCGGCGGCAAGCGCCACCGCTTCAGCCTCGCCGGGTCGGCGGCGGCGCTGGACGCGATCCGGCCATGGATGACAGGAGACAAATAATGCCCCCGCAACCGTTCAAAGGCGCACTGCCTGCATCGATCTTCCAGCCGGATGAGGTCAAGGCACGCAACTGGTGGGCCACGCTGGCCGAGCCGGAACAGGAAGAGCGCATCTACGACCTGACCCAAGTACTGGAATTCTACGGCATCGACGTGCCCGACAGCGATGAGCGCTGGATGATGGCCTGCTGGGAAAACGAATTCGCCTGACCCCGTCCCTACGGCCCGTCGTGATGCGAGCGGGCCGGGGTCAGGCTGCGCGCAAACCGCATGCTGACCGCCCCCGCGAGGCTGGGGCGGAATGCGGTTTGCGGCCGCCCATCGGGTGGCACCCTTCAAGCTGCCATCGACCAGAAGTCCCATATTTCCAACCCGGCTGGCTTTGCTCGCTCTGCACCGTTGGTTGTCATGCACAAGCCCGAAGACATGCCGTGTGCCTTCCGACAACTGGACACAGTGAAGTCAGCCCGACAGCGGATAGAAATAGCAGCTCTCAAAATAACCTTGCAAATCGGGAACAAAATTCCATAATTGCAAGGATGCTGATTGAGCGCCGCATCACCGACACCGTGAAGTCCCTGCTGGACGACAGCCCCGCCGTTGCCCTGCTGGGGCCGCGCCAGGTGGGCAAGACCACGCTGGCACAAGAGTTGGGGGAAGAGCGGCCTTCGCTCTATCTCGATCTCGAATCCAGCGCCGACCGGGCCAGACTCTCGGACCCCGAACTCTACCTGTCGGCGCATGAGGACAAGCTGGTCATCCTCGATGAGGTCCAGCGGGTGCCGGACCTGTTCCAGAACCTGCGCGGCCTGATCGACCGGGGGCGGCGCAAGGGGCTGCGGACGGGGCGGTTCCTGCTGCTTGGGTCGGCCTCCATCGACCTGCTGCGGCAATCCGGCGAGACGCTGGCCGGGCGTATCGCCTATGCCGAACTCGCCCCTCTCGACGCGCTGGAGGTTCCCGCCGCCGACCTGGACCGGCTCTGGCTGCGCGGCGGCTTTCCCGACAGCTTCCTCGCCAAGGGCGATCAGGCCAGCCTGCGCTGGCGGCGCGACTTCATCCGCACCTATCTGGAGCGCGACATTCCCGCACTCGGCCCCCGCATCGCGGCCGAGACGCTACGCCGCTTCTGGACCATGCTGGCGCATCGGCAATCCGGCCTGTCGAACGCCGCCGAGCTCGCCCGCGCGCTCGGGGTCGATGCCAAGACCGTCGCCTCTTATCTCGACCTGCTGGTCGACCTGATGCTGGTGCGCCGCCTGGAGCCCTGGCACGCGAATATCGGCAAGCGGCTGGTGAAATCCCCCCGCATCTATGTGCGCGACACCGGCATCCTGCACGCCCTTCTGGGGCTGACGACGCTGGACGACGTTCTCGGCCACCCCGTCGCGGGCGCCAGTTGGGAAGGTCTGATCATCGAGACCGCCCATGCCCTGATGCCGGATGGGACGCAAGCGCAGTTCTACCGCAGCGGTGCGGGGGCCGAGGTCGATCTGGTGCTGACGCTGCCCGGCGGCGCGGTCTGGGCCGTCGAGGTCAAGCGCAACCTTGCGCCGAAGGTCGAGCGCGGCTTTCACTCGGCCTGCGAAGACCTCCAACCTGTGCGGCGGATCGTGGTCTATCCGGGGGACGAGGCTTTCCCGTTGCCGAACGGCATCGAGGTCATGTCGCTGCACCAGTTCGGGCAGGATCTGCTGGCGCTTCATCTGTAGGCGATATGGCCGCCCATTGGGCGGTATTGGGGGGCGATCTTCTTCCTGGGCGAAGGAAGCTGGGTACCGGGGCGCAGCGCCTGGTCCGACATTTTGCGGGGGGTGCTTTGCACCGGGCACCGCAAAATAATAGTCAGTCACTAATATTTGGCGAAATCGCGAAAAGCTGCCCATCTTGGCCTGTGGACCATCCCGCGTTGCGGCACGCCTCTGCCTCGGTCAAATGCCGCCGGATAGGTCGTCCAGAAAGGCCTGCTCGTCAGGCATACGGCGGAAGCCGGCGGTCCGGACATGCGCCTGAAGGGCTGCAATTGGCCCGCCGGAGTCGAGCAAAGCCAGCCGGTCGTAGAACCGGCGCTCTTCCGGCCCCATCGCACGCAGGTCAGCAGCCGTCGCCAGCGTGTAAAGCCGGCGACAAGCGCGGGCGTCGAGACTTGTCGCCTTGCTCCTGCCGGCTGCGAGCCGGGTCAGGACCGGATATTCGCTGAGCCGATAGGTCATCGCCAAGCCCTCCATGCCCACAGGCGCATATGCCAATATTGCAATCCGTTCATCGACACCTGCGCCGCTACAAATGCCGCTCGGCATCCTGCGCGCCGTGCAGGATGCGGACGATCTCCAGCGTATCGCCCAGATCCCGGAAGAAGATGGCATGCGATCCGCTCAGGCATTTCAGATAGCCCGGCCGAACGTCAACTTTCCTGCCGCGCCTTTCACCCGATGCCAACGCGCGGCAGGTGTCGCGCAGCTCCTGCACATAGCGCCGGGCTTGCGTGAGGCCCCATTCGCGTTCCGTATAGTCCCAGACTTCCTCCAGATCGACCGTGGCCGCGACGGTGAAGGCCAGCGCCTTCATGCGTTGCGACCAGCCATCTTGCGAGCAATGAACTGCTCGAGGTCGAAGCCTTCCGCCCGGCCGGAGTCCTCTCCGGCGATCAGGGCGTCCTGGAGGGCCTTTACCCTAGCCTCGTGCTCCTCCAGAAGCCGCAGCCCCGCCCGCACCACGTCGCTGGCCGAGCCATAGCGACCGCCCTTCACCTGCGCGTCGATGAAGCTGACGAAATGATCGCCAAGCGAAACCGAAGTGTTGCGGGACATGCGGGCCTCCTGTGCGTCGATACCGGATATTACCAAGAAATCGTATCAGCCGCAATTGCCGGCTCTGGGTTGCCGGATGGGCATATTGGCATAAGCGCATGTTGTCATATGCCCCTTTGCGATGAAGCGTCTGGTCGAGAGTCGCGCGGATTCGTCAGCGCTTGCACCGCCCGCACCTGGTCCAGCCGCGCCCTCGCCTCGCCGGTGAAGGATTGCCATGCCGGAGAGGCTTCGATCACCTCCGCCAGGGTCGAGGCCGTGTAAGTCGTGCCGAACGCCTGCTTCGCACCGTGCGCCACATAGGCCACGGTTTCCGGCCATGTCAGCCAGCGTGGACTGGCATCGGCGAGGCGATTGACCCAGCCGGCCAAGCCGCGCAGGAAGCCGGAGAGCCCTCCGAGCAACCCCGGTCCTGCCAGTGGCCGGCGCAAGGCTTCCAACCCGTCGCTGAGCACCGGCGCCAGCGCGAGGGACATCTCGCGGTTGCGATCCGCGTCGTGGTTCGTCCAGCTGCCCATCTGCCCGGGGGTCTCCAGCCGCTCAATCAGCACCGGGTCGGGATCGACCTGCCGGATGGCAGCGATCAGCCCGCCGGTGGCGATGGCATGCACCGTCTCGGCCTCCTGAAGCCGGCTGGCGACCGTGTCCTGCATGACCGCGTCGCGACGGCGCTCTTCCTCATCGGCAAGGCGACGGGCTTCTGCGGCACGTTCGACGGCAATCTCTGCGTCCTTCTGCGCCTTCAGCCGCTCTTGTTCGGCCTTCCACGCCGCGCGGTCCAGACGGCGGCGGCGCGGCCCCGTCCGGGCCTGACCATGCTTCGCGCCGACCGCGGCATGATAGCGGTCCTGCCAGCCGCGCATCGCCTGCTTGTAGCTGCGAGACGGCGAGCCGGACCAGCCGTGATCCTTGTGCCGGGCCTGCTCGCGATGGCCCTCGTGGCAGCGCTTGGCGTCCATGCGCATATTGCCATCTGCACATAGGGGCACGGCCAGCACATGCACATGCGGGTGGGCTTCATCGAGATGCTCGACGATGCTCAGCACCTCGGCCGCGTTGCGCGCGGCATCGGCCTTGGCGAAGGCGATCACGTCTTTGCGCCAGCGCAGATACTCAGCGTGGTCCATGTCCTCGACCGGATCGGGAAAGCTGAACACGCTGCCGATCATCACATGCGTGTCCGAGCGGATGGTCCGCAGTGCCTCCTTGCGATCCGGTTGCTCCTTGCGCAGTTGACGCAGCAGCTTGTTCTGCTCGGCGATGCGCTGTTCGATCAGGGCGACCACCTCCGAGGGCCGGATGCCTTCGAGGATGGAGGGCGGCTGCGGGTTCCCGACATGCGGGCAGGCCCCGGCCAGCCGTTCTGCCTCATGCGAGATCTCGCTGACGGACCGGCTCTTGCTGTTTCCCTTGCGCGAATAGGTCTGCTTGTGCGCGAAGATCGACTTCCCTGAGCGATCAGACATAACGCAATCCCTCGCTGAAGCCTGCGGCGCGCACTTCGCTGCGGGAAACCAGCTCCAGGTCCAGCGCTATGCGGACTTGTCCAACGCTCAGGGTCCGGCACAGGGGATGACGAGATTTGATCCAGTCGGCAGTTATTGCCGCATGCGCCGGAGTGGGCACCTGCGGCGGTTCCGGCTCGTCCTCGATGTAATCGCGCCAGCGGCCCGTCCTGAACCAGTTATCCGAGAAGCAGACCTTTGAGCGCGTATAGCCTGCGGTCTCCAGCGCATAACGCTTTACAGCCGAGAGAAGCTTTTCATGCCCGACCTCCTGCATCGCAGCCTCGACGTGATGCAGGCAGGCCGTTTCGTCGCGACATCGGTCGGCGGGATAGGCCTTCAATATCTCCACAGATTCCGCCGCCGCCTCGCGCGCGCACGCGCGCGAAGGTGGTTTATGGATGGTTTCAGGATGGTTTGGGGTCCGCTGTGGACGGGGTACCGGGTCCACAGCGGACCCCGTTCCGGGTTCACGGAAGACCCCGTCCTCTGTGGACCCCGTCTCATCATCGGGTTCGGCAATGCCCTCCAGGGTGCGGACGGCGGCAAGGGAAATGCGATAGACGACGGTGAAACCGTTCTTGCAGGCGCGGCGGCCGGTCTCGATCAGGATGCCTTCGTTCAGGAACTCGTTGATCGTGCGTTTGACGGTGGTTTCGCCGAGCTCGGTGTGGCGCTGGATCGTTCCCTTGGAACACCAGATGCCAGACCCGTCATCGCTGGCCTTGTCGGCCAGAAACATGATGATCTGCTTTCGTACCGGACTGCCGAAGCGCCGCCCGGCGCAAAGATTCGCAACCTTCCAGCTCATGCCGCACCTCCCCACGGGGTTGCGTGGCGAGGCGCTGTAACATAATCTTTGGACAGAAGACCTTTGACAGTGCCGTCGGATGGAGTGCCAGCTCCTCCGGCGGTTTTCTTTTGCACAGAGGTCAAGCCGCAAAACTGCGGGACACCCGCGTCATCAATTGTAGCGCCCCTGATCACCCAGATCGTCGCTTCGTGGCTCATACCGACACCCCATCACAGACAGGGTTGCGGCCAGCTGCATCGGCCGGGCCGTTTACGGTCAAAGCGTAAGCCGTTGATTCATGGCCGTGAACAAGGCAGATACGTTTACAGGGATTGCCTTTGCTTTCAGCAACCGGGGCAGGATTGCAAATCCGTGAAGACCGGTTCGATTCCGGTACCCGCCTCCAAGTCTTTTCAAGCTCTTGCGTTTTTCTTGCTGCTGCAAGCGCCACCTTCCGCCATTGCGGAAAGGTGCCCCCTCCGCAGCCGCGAACGCGCCTTCTTTCAGCCAAGCGCCCAGGGACCGGGACGGAAAAAGGCGGGCCTGGGCCGGAGGAATGGAACATTCGCAGGCGCCGGACGGGCGGGCGCGTGCCTGCATGCTGCCGACCTCGCCGCAAGCGGCAGGGGGGCAGGGCGGGCGCACGGACGGCTTGGGGGAGGCCGTGCGCCCGCGCCGCGGTCAGAGCCGGCAGATCTCGGACCGCACCAGGAAGCGCCGCTCGCGCCCGTTGTCCAGGCTGAACATGCCGCCGCGGCCGGGCACCACGTCGATGACCAGGCGGGTGTGCTTCCAGGTTTCGTATTGGCTGGCCGAGATATAGAACGGCATGCCGCCGATCTCGCCCAGCTTCACGTCATGCTGGCCGATGCGGAAATCGCCCTGCGGATAGCACATGGGCGAAGACCCGTCGCAGCAGCCCCCGGACTGGTGGAACAGCACCGGCCCGTGATCGGCGACGATCTCGGCCAGAAGCGCCAGCGCGGCCGGGGTGGCATCGACCTGGTCCAGCACCTCGGGATTGGCGACGGGTTCCATGTTCAGCCCGCCATGTCCAGCACCATGCGGCCCTCGATCTGGCCCTTGTGCATCTGCCCGAAGATATCGTTGATATCCTCGAGCTTGGCGCGATGCACGGTCGCCTTGACCTTGCCCTCGCCGGCGAAATCCAGCGATTCCTGCAAGTCCAGCCGGGTGCCGACGATCGAGCCGCGCACGGTGATGCCGTTCAGCACCATGCCGAAGATGTCCAGCGGAAAGTCGCCCGGCGGCAGGCCGTTCAGCGCCACGGTGCCGCCGCGGGCGACCATGCCGATGGCCTGCTCGAACGCCTTGCGGCCCACGGCGGTGACCAGCACGCCCTGTGCGCCGCCGTCGGTCTGGCGCTTGATCGCGGCGGCCGGGTCGGGGTCGGTCGCGGCATTGACCGTCACCGTCGCGCCCAGCTTGCGAGCCAGCGCGAGCTTTTCGTCGTCGATGTCCACGGCGGCCACGTTCATCCCCATGGCCTTGGCATATTGCACCGCCATGTGGCCCAGCCCGCCGATGCCCGAGATCACCACCCAGTCGCCGGGCTTGGTATCGGTGACCTTCAGCCCCTTGTAGACCGTGACGCCCGCGCAAAGCACCGGGGCGATCTCGACGAAATCGACGTTCTTCGGCAGGTGGCCGACATAGTTCGGATCGGCCACGACATATTCGGCAAAGCCGCCGTTCACCGAATAGCCGGTGTTGAGCTGGCTTTCGCACAGCGTCTCCCAGCCGCCCAGGCAATGGCGGCAATGGCCGCAGGCGGTGTAGAGCCAGGGCACGCCGACGCGGTCGCCCTCCTTGACGTGCTTGACCCCGGCGCCCACGGCCGAGACGAAGCCAACGCCCTCGTGCCCCGGAATGAAGGGCGGGTTCGGCTTGACCGGCCAGTCGCCCTCGGCGGCGTGCAGGTCGGTGTGGCAGACGCCGGATGCCTGGATCTTCACCTGGATCATGCCGGGTCCGGGTTCGGGAACCGGCACCTCGTCGATGGTCAGCGGCTTGCCGAATGCGCGCACGACGGCGGCTTTCATGGTCTTGGCCATGAGAGGGAACTCCTTGCAGTTGCTCTTGGGGGAGGAAAGGGGAGGGGAAGGAAAGGGGTGTGCCGGGCGCGGGGTGACTCGCGCCCGGCCATTCCCTCAGAAGAAGCCCAGCTTCTTGGGGGAATAGCTGACCAGCATGTTCTTGGTCTGCTGATAGTGGTCCAGCATCATCTTGTGCGTCTCGCGCCCGATGCCCGACTGCTTGTAGCCGCCGAAGGCCGCATGGGCCGGATAGGCGTGGTAGCAGTTGGTCCAGACCCGGCCGGCCTTGATGCCGCGGCCCATCCGGTAGCAGGTGTTGGCGTCGCGCGACCACACCCCGGCGCCCAGGCCGTAAAGCGTGTCGTTGGCGATCTCCAGCGCCTCGGCCTCGTCCTTGAAGGTCGTGACCGAGACCACGGGGCCGAAGATTTCCTCCTGGAAGATGCGCATCTTGTTGTGGCCGCGGAAGATCGTCGGCTCGATGTAATAGCCGCCCGACAGCTCGCCGCCCAGGTCGGCCGCCTTGCCGCCGGTCAGAACCTCGGCGCCTTCCTTCCTGCCGATGTCGAGATAGCTGAGGATCTTTTCCTTCTGCTCGCTCGACGCCTGGGCGCCGATCATGGTGTCGCTTTCGCGCGGGTCGCCCTGCTTGATCGCCTGCACGCGCTGCACGGCGCGTTCCATGAAGCGGTCATAGATCGATTCCTGGATCAGCACGCGCGATGGGCAGGTGCAGACCTCGCCCTGGTTCAGCGCGAACATGGCAAAGCCTTCCAGCGCCTTGTCGAAGAAATCGTCATCCTCGCGCGCGACGTCGGCAAAGAAGATGTTCGGCGACTTGCCGCCCAGCTCCAGCGTCACCGGGATCAGGTTCTCGCTGGCATATTGCATGATGAGGCGGCCGGTCGTCGTCTCGCCGGTGAAGGCGATCTTCGAGATGCGGTTGCTGGAGGCCAGGGGCTTGCCGGCCTCGAGCCCGAAGCCGTTGACGATGTTCAGCACGCCCGGCGGCAGCAGGTCGCCGATCAGGTTGGCCCAGACCATGATGCCGGCCGGGGTCTGCTCGGCCGGTTTCAGCACCACGCAATTGCCGGCGGCAATCGCGGGCGCCAGCTTCCAGCAGGCCATCAGCAGCGGGAAGTTCCAGGGGATGATCTGGCCCACCACGCCCAGCGGCTCGTGGAAGTGATAGGCGACGGTGTCGTTGTCGATCTGGCTGATCGAGCCTTCCTGCGCGCGCAGCACGCCGGCGAAATAGCGGAAATGGTCGATGGCCAGCGGCAGGTCGGCGGCCATGGTCTCGCGGATCGGCTTGCCGTTGTCCCAGGTCTCGGCGGTGGCCAGCAGCTCCAGGTTCCGCTCCATCCGGTCGGCGATCTTCAGCATGATGTTGGCGCGCTCGGCCGGGCTGGTCGCGCCCCATTTGTCCTTGGCGGCATGGGCGGCGTCCAGCGCCAGTTCGATGTCGCCGGCCTCCGAGCGCGCGATCTGGCCGATCTCGGCGCCGGTGATCGGGGTGGTGTTGGTGAAATACTTGCCCGAGACGGGCGCCACCCATTCGCCGCCGATGAAATTGTCATAGCGTTCCTCGAAGGGCAGCGCGTTCACGCCCCGGAAAGGATGCGTCTGATCGTTCGGCATGATGTTCCTCCTGTCAGCCCGGCTCCTCCAGCCGGTTGCACAAGAGCCTGTGCCCTGAGGCCCCCTGGGGTCAACGCGGGGTTTCGCGCCGCGGGGCCGATGTGTTTCAGGGGCGAGACAGTTTGCCGGGATTTTCGTCGATGCCCAGCCGCGCCATGCGGCGGTATAGCGTGGCGCGTCCCACCCCCAGCGCGCGGGCGGCGGCCGAGACATTGCCCTCGGCCCTGGCTAGGGCGCGAATCACGGCGGCGCGTTCGGCGCGCTCGAAGCCGGTCGCCTCGTCCTGCCGGCCCAGCAGGTCCGAGGCCGGGCGCGGGCGCAACTGCCCCTCTTTCTCAAGGCCGAAGGCGCGGCGGGCGGCGCGGTTGGCGCCGATGGCCAGATCGTCCTTGTCCACGGCGAGCAAGAGCGTGCCGTCCTCGGTCCCCACGGCCTCGGGGGTGACGATGCGCGCGCCGGGGAACGAGACGCGAAAGAAGGCGGCTTCGATCGCCCGCGCGCTATGCGCGACCTGCGCCGCGATCAGCGCGTTCAGCCGCTCGGTATGGTCGGCGCGGGCAGAGCTGATGTCCAGCGCCGCGATCAGCCGCCCGTCCGGGCCCCAGATCGGCGCGTCCATGCAGGACAGCCCGGTGTTGCGGGCATAGAAATGCTCGTCGCGGTGGATCGTGACCTGCCGCCCCTCGGCCAGGCAGGTGCCGATGCCGTTGGTGCCCTGCACCTCCTCGGACCAGTCCATGCCGCGCCACAGCCCCCAGCCGCGGAAGGTGGCGGCGTCGCCCTGGCTCACGCGGTGTTCCAGCACGATGCCCTGCGCGTCGGTCAGCAGCAGGTTGCAGCCGGTCGGGCAGACCAGCTGGAACAGCTGGTCCAGCTGCGGCCGGGCGACGGCGATGAAGCGGTCCATGCGCTCGACCCGCTCGGACAGTTCGCGCTCGGTCAGGCGGCGGGGGTCGGGGGGGCGAGTCGGGTCCAGCCCGTGCTTGAGCATCGAGCGGCGCCAGCTTGCCGCCAGCCGGGTGACGGCGCCGGGCGATTGCGACGCCTGGACCACGCGATCTTCGTGGCGGGTTGCGCTGGGCGTTGCCGGGCGGGTCTCGGGCAAGGCGTCCTCCCTTCCTTACGCGATGGCGGGATATTGCCCGCCCCGGCGCTGCGGGGCAAGCAATGCTTTCGTGAAGCGCCCGCGACGAAACACCCCGGCCGCTTCGGGGCCGGGGTGCCGACGGTTCAGGGCGTGACGGTCACGGTGCCGCCGTCCGACCAGGCGCGGAACTCGGGGCGATACATGTCCTCGACGCTGGCGGCCGGGTGGCGGAACTCGCCCTGCGTCACCGCGCGGACGATATAGGCCAGCCGGAAGCTTTCGGCCGAGGTCCAGGTCAGCGCCGCGGCAAAGCGGTCGGCGCGGAACTCGGTCATCTCGGCCGCGGTCTCGCCCTCCAGCCAGTCCAGCGCCGAGACGTCGCCGGCGCGCAGCAGGTTGGGGTTGTCGATCTCCCACCCGGCGGGCAGCGGGTCGGCGACGACCAGCCGGCCGCCGCCCTCGGATTGCGGCGCGATCTCCAGCACCACGACCATGCGCGTGCCCTGCGGCAGCTGCGCGGGGTCCAGCGCCTCGCCCTGCAGGCTGTAATAGCGCCGCGCGATGGCATAGCCCTTGCCCCCGGCCGCGACCGGACCCGAGGGCTTGCCGGTCGCGGTCAGCGTTACCTCCAGCGCGCCCTCGCCGGTATTGGCGATGCTGGCATCGGCGGGCAGGCTGGCGACCGGCTGGGTCAGCGCCACCCCGTTCAGCGTCGCGGGCGGGGCCGCGCCGAACAGCGACTGCGCCGCCAGCACCGTCCAGACCGATTCCTGCGTGGACAGGCTGCGGCCGTCCTGCTGGGCCTGCGCGATGCGCTCGGCGATCTGGCTGGTCAGGTCGGTGGCATCGACGGCCTGCGTCCTCGCCTCGGCCGCCAGCGCCAGCACGGCGGTCGCGTCGCGCAGCCGGGTGCCGTAATCGGCGCGGAAGGCATGGGGCTCGGGCGCGCCCAGGTTCAGCAGGTTGCGCGCCTGCGCAAACATCCGGTCCGCCCGCCCCTGGTCGCCGTATGAGGCCAGCGCCGCCCCCAGGCTGGCCGCGCCCATGGGCGTCGAGAACGACCCGGCGGCGGTATCGGCGTAATAGCGCAAATCGCCCACCGTGGCTGCCCGCTCCCGCGCCAGCACCGCCAGCGCATAGGCCAGCGCCGCGTTTTCCTCGGCCGAGGCGGCGCCGGGTTCGGTGGCGTAATTGGCGCGGTTGCGCAGGTTGTCGATGGCCATGCGGAAGCCGGTCTCGGGTACCTGGTGCCCCGCCGCCCGCGCCCGCGACAGGAAGTCGGTGACATAGGCTTCCAGCCACAGGTCGCCCGAATCGGCCGACCACAGCCCGAAACCGCCGTTCGAGCCCTGCCGGGTCAGGATCTGGGTGATCGCCTTGTCCACCTGCTCGGCCGCATCGCCGCCCTCGACCCCCTCGGCGGCGGCAAGGCCGGGCAGGTAGATCAGCGGCATCGCGCCCGAGGCCAGCTGCTCGGTGCAGCCATAGGGATAGCGCGCCAGCCGCATCAGCGCGCCGGCCACGTCCAGCCGGGCATAGGGGCCAAGCGCCGCCGTCACCTCGGCGCCGGGCAACAGGCCCTGCGTCAGGCTGGCGGGCAGGGCCAGGCTTTGCCCCGGCTCGACGACCAGCCGGTCCTGGCGCTGGATGTCGGCCTCGTTCAGGGCGACGGGGACGGCGATGTCCTTGGTCAGTTCCTCGCCATCGGGCGTGGTCAGCACCAGCCGCAGGTTGGCGGTGCCAAGCGCCTCGGTCGCGGTGACGGGGATGTCCACCTGCGCCTCGGCCTTTTCGTCCAGCTGCACCTGGGGCTCCACCCAATAGGTCAGCCCGCCCTCGCCGCCGACCTGCGACAGCGCCAGCCGCATCTCTCCGGCCGGCCCCGAGGTATGGGTCAGCCGCAGGCCCAGCCGGGCGCTGTCGTTCGGGGCAAGGAAGGCGGGGGCGGTCACGGTCATCACCACCGGATCGCGCACCAGCACCGAGGCATCGGCCTGGCCCACGCCCTTTTCCGACCAGGCCACGGCCATCACCCGCAACTCGCCGTTGAAATCGCCCACCGGCACCTCGATGGTGGCGGTGTCGTCCGCGCCCAGCGTCACCGGGCCGGAAAACCAGCTCATCAGCTTTTCGGTCGGCGGCGGCGCCTCGGCATTGCCGGCAAGGCTGGCGTCGCCCCCTTCGCGCAGCGCGCCGTCCGGCGCCCCGGTCGGCAGGATCAGCCGGCCGTAAAGGTCGCGCAGCGCCACGCCCAGCCGGCGCTGGCCGAAGTAATGCTGCGACGGGTCCGGCGGCTGGAAGCGGGTGAGGTTCAGGATACCCTGGTCGACGGCGGCGACGGTGGCATGGACCGTCTCGCCCGCCGCGCCCTCGACCTTCAGCGTGACCGGGACGGTGCCGCGCGGGCGGGTTTCGGCCGGGGCTGTGATGCTGGCCGTCAGCTTGCGGTCGCCGGGATCGACGGCGGCATGGGCCAGGCCCAGGGCGCGCACCGGCTGGCGGTCGCCCGGCCGCGCCTCGCCCAGGGGGCGGATGGCGCTGACGGTGACATAGACCCCGGCGCCCCAATCGTCGGTCACGGGCAGGTCGATCTGGTTCTCGCCCGCCTTCAGCGCCATGGTCTGCATCGAGACCAGCCGGTTCGACAGCACCGAGACCAGGCCCAGCCCGTCGCTCGCCGCCTCGACCCGGACCCGTGCCGTCTCGCCGCTGCGATAGGCGGGCTTGTCCAGCACCACCTGCAGCCGGTCCGGCGTCTCGGTTCCCGCATTGGCGACCGCGCCCCAGCCGGCATAGAACTGCGCCGAGCTTTGCCCGCCCTGGCCCGATGCCGGCTCGGCCACAAGCTCGTATTGGCCCCATTCGACCGGGGCGGCGATCTCGGCCGGGGCCTCGCCCGGCTCGGCCACGCCTTCGGCGATGCGGGTGCGGCTGGTGATCACCTCCCAGTTCCATTGCCCGCCCAGCGAATACCATTGGTGATCGGTGTCGATGCGGTTCAGCACCCAGCGCAGCGGCTCGGCCGCCGGCTTCAGGTCCGGGCCGACCGCGACCAGCGCGAAACGCGCCTCGCTGTTTTCG
Source organism: Paracoccus sp. FO-3 (assembly GCF_006386455.1). Taxonomy (NCBI): domain Bacteria; kingdom Pseudomonadati; phylum Pseudomonadota; class Alphaproteobacteria; order Rhodobacterales; family Paracoccaceae; genus Paracoccus; species Paracoccus sp. FO-3. The sequence goes on from NZ_VCBQ01000033.1 coordinate 38,324, forward strand.
GATACCGTGTCGCCCTCGAACAGCGGGCGGATGCCCGCGACCGGGGCCTCGGGCATGACCACGCGCGACTCGCTGCGCTCGACCGGGCGGCCGGCGCCTTCGCGGATGTCCAGCACCACCTCGGCCTCGACCGGACGGGGGCCGAGCTGGGCGGCCTCCGGCAGGTCGATCTGCGCCTGGTAATGGCCCTGGGCATCGGTTGTGCCGGCGGGCAGGCTGTCCGTGACCGGCGCGCTGTCGTCGTCGTGGCGGCCAAAGACATAGCCGTCGAAGCCGCTCAGGCTGCGGGTCGGCGACAGGCGCAACTGCCCCTCGACCGGCAGGTTCGCGGCCGGGGCGCCGAACAGCCAATGCGCGTCAAGCGACAGCTCCAGCGTCGCGCCGGCGCGGGCCGGGCCTTCCGGCAGGCGCGGGGTGAAGTCGATGCGTTCGGGCAGGAAATCCTCGACCAGCATCCGCGCGGTGGCCAGCGCCGGGCCGTCGGCCTCGGCGCGCAGCTCCAGGCGCCAGGTGCCGCGCGGGGCGTTGCCGGGGATCTGCCAGGCGACCACGCTGCCGCCGGCGCCCGCGTCCCTTGCGGGCATGCGGGTGGCCTCGACCCCGTCGGGGCGCAGGATCACCGCGGTCAGCGGCAGGTTTTCCAGCGCGCGGGCATCGGCATCGCGGGCCAGCACGGTGGCGTTCACCGTCTCGCCCACGCGATAGGCGCCGCGGTCGGTGGTCACGAACAGGTCGATGGGCGGCGCGGGGGGCTGGCCCTCGACGCCGCGGTCCGACAGGTCGAACTCGGGGTCCGACAGCGACAGGAAGGCCATGTCGCGCGGTGCGCGCTCGGCGCCCTCGCCCTGCCATTCCGTCACCGTGACCAGCGCCGGCGCCGCGCCGTCGCGGCCCATGGCAAGCCCCGGCGCGAAATGCGCCAGGCCCTGGTCGTCGGTCACGGCCCTGGCCAGCACCTCGTTCGAGCGGCTGACCAGCGCCACCTCGGCCCCCGCCTTGGCGGCGGTATCGGCCAGGCTGCGCACCGCGACGGTCAGCCCGTCCGCGCCCGAGAAGGTCGAGATCCCGAAATCCGAGATCACGAACCATTGCGTCGCCAGCCCGGTATCCGAGATGTCCTGGTTCTGGATCCCGGCCTCGACGATATAGATGCCGGGCTCCAGCGGGCCGGCCTCGGCCGGGATGGAAAGGCTGGTGGTCAGTTCCTGGTTCAGCACCTCCTGCCCCATGGGCCGTGCCACCTGCGCCGTGCCCTTCCAGACCTCGCGCGCCATGCGGTCGCCGAAATAATCGGCCTGCCAGCTGTCCAGGGGCTTGGCGAACATGTCCTCGGCCATGGCGCGGATCAGGTTGCGGTCGGAAATCCGCAGGAGCCGCAGGTCGATCATCTCGGCATTGACCGTGACCATCGCCAGCCGCTGGTCGCCCGAGGCGGGCAGCACATAGGCGCGGCCGGGAAAGCGGACCGAGGGCGCGCGGTCGCGGACATAGCCTTTCAGCGTCACGTCGCGGGCCAGCGTCTCGCCATCGGCCGAGGGCAGGCCGGCGCGCAGGGTCAGCTCGACCTCTTGCCCATGGGTCAGCCCGGCCACGCACAGCCGGTCGCCATCGGCCTCGACGGTCAGGTCGCGGCCGGGCAGGCGCAGGAATTGCGCGTAATCGGTGCCCTCGGCCAGGCTGCGCGACATCACCGCGCAGAACCGCGGCATCCGGCCTTCGGATTCGACCTGGGTGTCGGTGACGCGCAGCCCGTTGCGGGCCTGCGATTCCTCCAGCGCCTGGGCGATGGCATTGTCGCCCGGCGAAAGCTGCGCCGCCAGCCGCAGCGCCGGCAGCGCGTCGCGGCCGCGGTCCAGCCGTTCCCACGCCATGGCCAGCCAGGACAGCGCGCGGGCGGCCACCGCATCCTCGCCCGCCCGCAGATAGCCGTTGATCGCCATCGAGGCGATGGATGCCGACGCCTCGCGGTCGTCCTGGTCGCTGACATAAAGCGTCAGCCGCGCCAGGTTGGTCCAGTCCTCGGCCCGGTCGTCGCGCGCCGCCAGCGAGGCCATGATCCGCGCCGCCCCGGCCAGGTCGCCGGCCCGTTCGGCCTCGGCGGCCTGGGCGCCAGCATCGCCCGGACCCAGCGCCGGATGCATGGCGGGAAACAGCCGCGCCTGTGTCCGGGCCGCCTCGCGGTCCTGCGCGCTGACGAAGGGTGCGGCGGCGGCGCGCGATTCGGCGCGCAGCCGCGTTTCGGCCGAAGCCGTCGCGACATGGCCCGAGATCGCGCCCGCGAACGCCGAAGGCGCGCCCGCATCGCCGCCCTTGGGAAAGCAGGCGCGGGAGCGCTGGTTATAGGTCAGCGCGCGGCAGTCGTCGTTGCCAAGGCACGCCTGCACGCAGGCTTGCAGCGTGGTGTCGAAGATCGGGCCCAGGTCGCCGCCGGGCAGGTCGGTATCGGCCTGCAGGGACAGCCGCCGCTCGGGCAGGGGCGCGTCGTCCTGCGCCAGCGCGCCGCCCGCGATAAGAAGCCCGCCCAGGGCTGCCGCGATGAAACCGTGCCAGACGGGACGTGCCATGGCCTTCCTCCTTCTGCGCTCGGCATAGTTGTGGCATCCGGGCGCGGGCGAGGCAATCTATTCCCATTCCAGCTCGGCATAGGCCGCGGCGGCATTGCGCGCCGTGGTGTCGCGGAAATCGGCCCAGCCCTCGGATACCGGCATCATCGCCGCGACGATGGCCGGGATCGCCCGCGACAGCGGCAGGCCGGCGCCGATCGCCTCGCGCGTGGCGTCGCGCAGCGCGGTCAGGTATTGCCGCGTCGGCGTCACCGCCTCGTCCCAGCTTTCCGCGACCGGGCCATGGCCGGGCACGATCAGCGCCGGCTCGGGGTCGGGCTTGCGCCCGGTCCAGTCGAGCCAGCCGGCCAGCGAACCGTCGAGCGAGGGCGTCAGGCCCAGAAACACCAGATCGCCGGTGAAGAGCGTGGCGGTTTCCTCGTCCAGCACGGTCATGTCGCTGCCGGTATGGGCCGGCGGCACCGGCGTCAGCCGCAGCTGCCGGTCGCCCAAGGACAGCACCTGCGGCGCCGCGACGGTCTGGTCCACGCCGGCGATGCGCGTGCCGGCAAAGGCATCCTCGCCGATCTGGCGCGGGGTCGACAGCATCCAGCTTTCCGCGCGCCGCGCCACCGCCTCGGGCAGGCGGGCATCGGCGACGATGGTGGCGCCGGCCTCGGAAAACACCTCGGCACCCAGGATGTGGTCGGGATGCATATGGGTCAGGATCAGGTGGCTGACCGGCTTGTCGGTGATCCCGCGGATCGTGGCGTAAAGCGCCTCGGCCTCGGCGCGGCTGCCGCCGGCGTCGATCACCGCCACGGTATCGCCGACGACAAAGGACAGGTTGGCGATCCGCCCGCGGTTCTGCCTTGAGATCTGCGCCATCGCGCCCTGATGCACATGCACGCCCGCCGCCACCTCCTGCACGCTCAGGGCGGGCAGTTCGGCAGTCTCGACGCAGCGCGGCTCGTCGCCCGTCAGTTCGGGATGCCGGGCCAGCCAGTCGCGGGCGATGGGGGCGGCGCGCTCTTCGCATTCCTGGCGCGTGGCGGCGTCGCCGGCGGGCAGCAGGCGCGGCTGGCAGGTGGCGGGCTGGGCCGCCAGGCAGGCGGCAAGGACCAGATGGAACATCCGCTTTCCTTTCGCGGCGCAAGGCTAACACAAGCCCGCGACCGGGACCATCTACGACCTTTGGCGTGTTGACTGGTGGCCCGGTCGGCTTAGCATCGAAACAGCCGCATTCCCGCGGTGTCTTGAGGAGGAGGTTATATGGCCTGGACCAAACCCGCGCCGAGGGAAATCGCCTGCGGCATGGAAATCAACATGTATGCCCCGGCCGAGGACGAGCCGGTCCTGTTCTAACCCGCCGGCGATATCCCCGGCCCGGCCCCCGGCCGACGGGGGCCGGGCCTGCCGGAGCCTTTCCCATGCGTATCGTGATTCTCGGCAGCGGCGCCGGTGGCGGCGTGCCGCAGTGGAACTGTGGCTGCCGCAATTGCGAGGCCGCGCGCGCAGGACGCATTCCCGCCATGAGCCAAAGCGGGATTGCCGTTTCCGCGAATGGCCGGGACTGGGCGCTGGTCAACGCCTCGCCCGACCTGCGCCAGCAACTGGCCGCGACGCCGGCGCTGCGGCCTGGGGGGCTGCGCGGCTCACCGATCCGCTCGGTGCTGGTGACGAATGGCGACATCGACCACGTCGCCGGTCTGCTGACCCTGCGCGAGGGGCAGGGGTTCGACCTGTTCGCCACGCCCGCGATCCATGACGTGCTGGCCGCCAACCCGATGCTGGCCGCGCTGGACCCGCGGCTGGTCGCCCGGCGCCCGGTGGCGCTGGAGCAGGACTTCGACCTGGCGCCCGGCCTGGTCGCGCGGCTTTTCGCCGTGCCGGGCAAGGTGCCGCTTTATCTGGAGGGCGAGCGGGTCGAGACCGAGCTGATGGGCGAGCAGACCGTGGGGGTCGAACTGGCCGCCGGCGGGCGGCGGGTGTTCTATATTCCCGGCTGCGCCTCGGTCCCCGGCTGGCTGCGCGACCGGATCGCCGGCGCGGATGCGCTGCTCTTCGACGGCACGCTGTGGACGGATGACGAGATGCTGCGCGCGGGCCTTGGGGCCAAGACCGGGCGGCGCATGGGCCATGTGCCGGTCTCGGGCCCCGGCGGCAGCCTGGAGGCGCTGCGCGACCTGGCGCTGGGTGCCCGCATCTACGTGCATCTGAACAATTCGAACCCGCTGGTCGATCCGGCCAGCCCCGAGCGTGCGCAGGTGCAGGCGGCGGGCTGGCAGGTCGGCCATGACGGAATGGAGATCGCGCCATGAAACTTGCCGACCACCGCGCCCAGACCCGCGCCGAGTTCCACGAGCGCCTGCGTCGCATCGGCGCCGAGCGCTATCACGACCGCCACCCGTTCCACAAACGCCTGCACGGCGGGGAATGCACGCCCGACGAGGTGCGGGCCTGGGTCGTCAACCGCTGGCAATACCAGTCGCGCATCCCGATGAAGGACGCGGCCTTCCTGTCCCGCGTCGAAGACCCGCAGCTGCGCCGCATCTGGCGCAGTCGCATCGAGGATCACGACGGCGGCGTCGATCAGGGCGGCGGCATCCGGCGCTGGCTGGCGCTGGCCCGCGCCGTCGGCCTCGACCCCGATTACGTCGCCAGCGGCGTGGGCGTGATGCCGGCGACCCGCTTTGCCGTCGATGCCTATGTCCGCTTCGTGCGCGACATGCCGCTGCTGGATGCCGTGGCCGCCAGCCTGACCGAGATGTTCGCGCCCAGGATCCACGCCGAGCGGATCGAGGGGTTGCTGAAGCATTACGATTTCGCCGACGACGCCAGCCTCGCCTATTTCCGCAACCGGCTGGCCGAGGCGCCGAAGGACGTGGAGTTCGGCCTGAACTACGTGCTGGACCGTGCCGATACGCTGGAACGGCAGGACGCGGCGGCGGCGGCGCTGGTCTTCAAGACCGACGTGCTTTGGGCGCAGCTCGATGCGCTGTGGCACGGCTATGTGCAGGGCAACATCCCCCCCGGCGCCTGGCGTCCGGGCGAGGGGCTGCTGGACGCGGCCATCCCCGAGCCGGTCCCCGAGGCCGCGGGGGCCTCATGAGCGCGGATCGCATCAGCGGCGCCGCGGTGCCCTATCTGCCGCGCGGGGTGCGGCTTCACGACGACCGCGTGCGCGGCATCCGCGTGCTGCTGGCGCCCGAGCGGGTGATCCAGCTCGACCCGGTGGGCCATGCGATCCTGTCGGAACTGGACGGCAGGCGCAGCCTGGCCGAGGTGATCGAGACGCTCTGCACCCGCTACGACGCGCCGGCCGAGCAGATCGAAGGCGACGTGCAGGAGTTCCTGCGCGGCCTGATCGACCGGCGCATGGTGTTCCTGGAGGGGGAGGCGGCATGAGAGACGATCCCGCCCCCCGCGACATCGACGGCAACCCGGTCCGTGTCGGCCTGCCCATGGCCATGCTGGCGGAACTGACGCATCGCTGCCCGCTGGCCTGCCCCTATTGCTCGAACCCGGTCGAGCTGACCCGCGCCAGCGCCGAGCTGAAGGCGGCCGAATGGGCGGATGTGTTCCGCCAGGCCGCCGATCTGGGCGTGTTGCAGGTGCATCTGTCGGGCGGCGAGCCCGCCTCGCGCCGCGACCTGGCCGAGATCGCCGCCGCGGCCCGCGACGCCGGGCTTTACGTCAACCTCATCACCTCGGGCATCGGGCTGACCGAGTCGCGGCTGCGCGAGCTGGACGGCGCGGTCGATCACGTCCAGCTGTCCCTGCAAGGCATCGACGCCGAGATGGCCGACTGGATCAGCGGCTATGGCGGCAGCTTCGCGCGCAAGATGCAGGTGGCGGAATGGGTCCGCGCCATCGGCTTTCCGCTGACGCTGAACGCGGTGGTGCATCGCCAGAACCTGGACCGCCTGCCCGAGATGATCGACCTGGCCGAGCGGCTCGGCTGCCGCCGCATCGAGGTGGCGACGGTGCAGTTCCACGGCTGGGCCGAGCTGAACCGCCTGCCGCTGATGCCGACCCAGGCCCAGGCGATCCGCGCGCGCGAGGTGGTGGACGCCGCCCGCCTGCGCCTGCAAGGCCGCATGGTCATCGACTATGTGCCCGCCGACCACCTGGCGGCCTTTCCGAAAAGCTGCATGGGCGGCTGGGGCTCGACCGGGCTGAACGTGGCGCCCGACGGCACCGTGCTGCCCTGCCACGCCGCCCAGACCATCAAGGGCCTGGCGTTCGAGAACGTGCGCGCGGTGCCGCTGGCCCGGATCTGGCACGACGGCGCGGCCTTCAACGCCTTTCGCGGCACCGGCTGGATGCCCGAGCCCTGCGCCTCCTGCGAGCGGCGCGAGATCGACTTCGGCGGCTGCCGCTGCCAGGCGATGGCGCTGGCGGGCGACGCGCGGGCGACCGATCCGGTCTGTTCGCGCTCCAGCCTGCACGCCCGGTTGCGCGCGGCGGCCGAGGCCGAGGCGGCGAGCGATTCGACCGTGCTGGTCTATCGCCGCATGACAAGGGAGAAACGGGGATGAGGCTGGCTTGCCTGCTTGCCGCGATGATGCTGGCGCCGGGGGCGCTGGCGGCCGAGGTCGCCAATCCCATGCAGCCCTCGGCCCTGTGGGAGGACATGCGGCTTGCCGTGATCGGCACCGATGAGGAGCCGCCGGTCGATCCGGCGGTCTTCGACCTCGACGCGCCGCCGCGGGCCGACAACCCGGCGCTGGTGCCGGTGCGCATCACCCAGCCGCCTGGCGCGCCGGCGATCCGGGCGCTGGCGCTGGTGGTGGACGGCAATCCCGCGCCGGTCGCGGCCGAGTTCACATTCGGCGAGGCGCTGATGCCGCTGGATTTCGAGGTGCGGGTGCGGGTGGACAATTATTCCGACCTGCGCGCCATCGCCACGCTGGCGGATGGGCGCAAGGTCATGGCCGGCCGCTTCGTGAAAGCCTCGGGCGGCTGCGCGGCCCCGGCCGGCAAAAGCATGGACGAGGTGCGCGCCACCATGGGCGAGATGCGCTTTCGCGCGGCCGAGGAGGGCGGGAGAAAGGTCGGCACGCTGATGATCCGGCACCCGAATTTCTCGGGCCTGCAACGCGACCAGGTGACGCTGCTGACCATCCCGGCCGAGTTCATCCAGACGCTGGAGGTCAGGCAGGGCGAGGCGCCGCTGTTCACCATGGAGGCCGGGATCTCGATTTCCGAAGACCCGGTATTCCGCTTTGCCCATGCGCCCGGTGAGGGGCCGGTGACGGTCCATGCCGAGGATACCGAGGGCCGGGTTTGGGATCAGTCCTTCTGAAGCCGCGCCGGATCGCCGCCCAGATGCAGGGGGCGGGCGCCTAGCGCCGCTGCCTCGGCCGGGTCATGCGTGACCAGCACCAGCCCGGCGCCGGTGCGGGCCAGCAGCGCATCGGTCAGCGCCAGCATCCGCGCCGCCGTGTCCCCGTCCAGCGAGGCGAAGGGCTCGTCCATCAGCAGGATGTCCGGCCCGGCGGCAAAGGCGCGGGCCAGCGCCAGCCGGCGCTGCTGGCCCAGCGAAAGCTGGCGCGGGAACTTCGCCTCGTGCCCCGCCAGCCCGACCTGCGCCAGCCAGTCCCGCGCCGTGGCCGCGTCGCAGCCGGTCGGGATGGCGATGTTGCCGACCGCATCGCGCCAGGGCAGCAACACCGGCTCCTGGAACACCACGGCAAGGCGCTCGGCGCCCTCCAGCCGGCCGCGATAGTCCGCGTCGAGCCCGGCCAGGATGCGCAGCAGTGTCGATTTGCCGATGCCCGAGGGGCCCAGGATCGCCAGCCGCTCGCCGCGCGCGACCGACAGCGCCAGCCGGCCCAGCACCTGCCGCGGGCCGAAGGACTTGGCCTCCAGCTCAAGCCGCATCCTGCCTCCAGCGGTTGGCGCGGCTCTCCCACGGCCGCAGCAGGATGAGGTCGATGGCCAGCATGACGGCGACGAAGGCCAGCGCCCAGGCCAGCACGCCGGTCACGTCGAAGCTGGAAAACAGCAGGTGGATCTTGAAGCCGACGCCGTTCGAGCGACCCAGGAACTCGACCACCAGCACGATCTTCCAGATCAGCGAGATCCCGGCCCGCGCCGAGGCGGCGACATGCGGCGCCAGCTGCGGCAGCACCACATGGCGCAGCCGCGCCCAGGGCCGCATGCGAAAGGCGCGGGCCATGTCGTCCAGGTCGGGGCGCAGCGCCCGCGTGCCTTCGCGGATCATCACCGTGACCACCGGGATCTTGTTCAGCGCGACGGCCAGGACGGCGGCGGTCTCGTTCAGCCCGATCCAGATATAGCACAGCACGATCACCACCAGCGCCGGCACGTTCAGCAGGATGATGAGGCCGGGGTTCAGCCATTGGTCGGCGCCGCGGCTGCGGCCCATCCACAGCCCCAGCGCCATGCCCGCCGCCATGGCCAGCGCGAAGCTCGCGACCACGCGGAACATCGTCATCCCGGCGTTGAACCACAGCTCTCCGGTCGCGGCCAGGCGCATGATGCGCGCGGCGACGTCCCAGGGCGCGGGCAGGGTCTGCGGCCGGTCGGTCAGCTGCGAGGCCAGGGTCCAGACCAGCAGCATGGCCAGGATCGACAGCACCCCCGGCACCAGGCCCGGACGCAACGCAGGGGGTTTCGGCGCTCCGGTCAAGGCGGGGCTACTCCGGCCACCAGAACAGGCCCTCGGGCAGGGCGGAAAGGCCGCCGGTCAATTCGTTGCCGCCCAGTTCCGCCATGGTGGCGAACATCCTTTGCGCGTTCGCGGCATCGACCGGGCCGGGGGCGGGGATGCCGGCGCGCCAGCCGGCCTTCAGCGCCTGGAACTCGGCCTCGTCACCGGCCTGCATGATCGGGCGCAGCTCGTCCCAGGCGGCGTCGTCCTGGGCCAGCAGATCCTTGGCCGCGCGGGATGCGCGCGCCAGCCCCGCCGCCAGCGCCGGGTTGGCCGCGATCCAGTCGTCGCGCAGCACATAGCCCAGAAGCGGCGTCGAGGGGTCGAGGCCCAGGTCGCCCGCCGCCGTCTCGACCGAGATGATCTCGCGCATGCCGCGCGCCTGCATCCGGGCCTGGAAATGCCAGAAGTTGATCGCGGCATCGACCTCGCCGGTCTCGGCGGCGTTCAGGATCATCGGCGGCGCGCCGAAGACCTGCTGCGTCACGTCGGCCAGATCCTCGCCCAGCTTCTCGCGCGACCAGGCGCGCAGGATCAGCCAGCTCTTGTCCACCGGCCCGCCGGCGATGCCGATCTTCTTGCCCCTGAGGTCGGCCAGCACCCGCACCGGGCTTTGCGCCGGCACCATCACGCCGCCCACGGCGGTGGAATAGGGCAGGAAGCGAAAGCCCGTGCCGCGCGCCCGCTGCTGCGCCACCCACAGCCAGTCCGAGACGATGGTATCGACATCGGCCCCCTGCATGGCGACCTGGGTGGCGGGGTTGCCGGCCAGGATCATCGGCTGCAGCCGAAAGCCGTTGGCGGTGTCCAGGCCGCGCCTGCGGATCGTCTCGATCTCCCAGGTGACGGTGCCGTTTTCCAGCGTGCCGATGCGGATGGCGGGGGTCTGGGCCAAGGCGGGCCGCGCCAGCCCGGCCAAGGCGGCGGCCCCCGCCAGCAGGGCGATTCTGCGGCTGAACGGCATGGTGATTTTCCCCCTTTGCCCCGGTCAAATTGCCATGTGCCTTGGTTTCGGCCAATACAACCGAAGTCGTAGCCCGAAACCCGCCCCGGCGTCCAACGGGCTTGCGCCGGCGGGCGGCGGTCTTAAGATGGATGGATAAAGGCCGGAGCGCCAAGGCCCCGGCCCCTGTCGTTTCTTGGGGAGGAGAACGATGGCCTCAGCCGAAATGCAGTCGCAGGACCGCGCCGCATCGCCAAGGCTTTCCGCCGACCGCGTCCGCGAGATCCTGATCGTGGACGACCATCCGCTGATGTGCGACGCCCTGGCCCTGACGCTGAAGATCAGCTTCGGGCTCAGGAACGTGCGCACCGCCCGCAGCCTTGCCGCCGCGCTGGAACAGATCCGCAACCAGGGCGCGCCGGATGCGGTGATCCTGGACCTGAACCTGCCCGATGCCAGGGGCGCCGAGGGGCTGGTGACGCTGCGCCGCCAGATCCCGGATGTGCCGATCACCATGATCTCGGCCGATCTGGAAAACGCCATGATCTCGGCCGCGATGGCGGCGGGGGCGCAGGGCTATATCAGCAAGTCGCTGGGCCGCGAGGCGCTGGTGGACAGCCTGCGCCGCATGTGGGAGGGCGAGCGGGTGACGCCCGACAGCTACCAGCCCGACCATGCCGGCGCCGAGGACGCGGCCCGCGCCGAGCTGGCCCGCCGCTTCGCCACGCTGACGCCGCAGCAGATGAAGATCCTGCGGCTGATCTGCCAGGGCAAGGCGAACAAGGAAATCAGCTACGAGCTGTCCATCGCCGAGGCGACGGTCAAGACCCACATCACCGCGATCATGTCCAAGATCAACGCCCGCCGCCGCACCCAGGCGGTGCTGCTGGCCAATAGCGTCAGGCTGTTCGAACCGGCATGAGCGCGGCCTCGCCCGAACCCTGGCCCGGCGCGCGGTCCGAGGCGCGGCCGGCCGTGCCGCCG
>NZ_VCBQ01000330.1:0-318 GCF_006386455.1 Paracoccus sp. FO-3
CCCCGAAATAGACCGGGTCGATGCCGGATCACAACTGGCGATGCTCTTATAATTTCGCAGCTTTATGCGAGTGATCAGTGTGCCCATCGTGCTTCCAAACCCTGCTTTCAGTGGTGCTGAAGTCCCTACTTCCTCTTCGTAGCGCAAGACGTCGCTTCTGGGAAGTGACCTACTCCCCCTGCCAGCGCGCGAGTTGCGTCACGGAAACCACAGTCGGGCGAGCCCTTCAGCCTCGCATTCTTGGCCTGCCAGGAATGACCACTTCGGTAAAAACCTCGCCGCATTGGCGTCATGACCATAGAATACGGGTCATACTCG
>NZ_VCBQ01000331.1:0-314 GCF_006386455.1 Paracoccus sp. FO-3
GGCGGCATCGGGGTGATGAACATCATGTTCATCACCGTGCGCGAACGCACGCGCGAGATCGGCATCCGCGCCGCCACCGGCGCCTCGATGCGCGACATCCTGGTGCAGTTCCTGACCGAGGCCACGGTGCTGTCGGCGCTTGGCGGCCTGGCCGGGCTGGCGCTGGCGGGCGGGATCGGCGCGGTCGCCGCCTCGGGCTTCGGCATGCCGGTGGTGTTTTCCGTCACCGTGGCGCTTGGCGCGCTGGCCGGCGCCACCGCCATGGGCGCCGCCTTCGGCCTGGTCCCCGCCATCCGCGCCGCCAGGCTAAGCCC
>NZ_VCBQ01000332.1:0-314 GCF_006386455.1 Paracoccus sp. FO-3
AGTCTTCGGGCGCCACGAGAATGGAGGCAAATTGTTTGGACATGGGAATGGCGATCACAGTGGGATGAGGAGGGGGGAGGCGGCAAAAGGCCAACTTAGTAAACTAAACTCATCGGTTTTTGCGACATTTGAGCCCGGATGGCAACCGGGCACGAACTATCGCCAGGGCGGTATGCTTTCCGGTTGTATTAAGGCCGCTTTGTGACGGGCTTGCAAAGCGTTTTGCCATCTTGCTGCGCCGCCGGGGCAGGCAAAGCGCAAAGAACCGCTCATTCGGGCGGCGGGCTGCCGCCGGATTGGCCTGCGCCCGGCCC
>NZ_VCBQ01000333.1:0-311 GCF_006386455.1 Paracoccus sp. FO-3
GGGGCCGGAGCGCAGGTCGGCCTCGTAATCGGTCAACTCGTCGCCCGCGCGCCCCGCGGCGATGGCTGAAGCCGCCGCCTCGGCTGCGGCGATGCCCGAGAGCATGGCGTTGTGGTTGCCCTTGATCCGCGGCACGTTCACCAGCCCGGCCGAGCAGCCCAAGAGCGCCGCGCCGGGCACCGCCAGCTTCGGGATCGACTGCCAGCCGCCCTCGGAGATGGCGCGGGCGCCGTAAGCCACGCGCTTGCCGCCCTCCAGCAGCTCCGCNCAGGTAGGGGTTGGCGTAGTTCAGGTGGACGACGAAGCCGACC
>NZ_VCBQ01000334.1:0-308 GCF_006386455.1 Paracoccus sp. FO-3
CTGCAGCTGCATGGCGGCTATGGCTACCTGGCCGATTACGGCATCGAGAAGATCGTGCGCGACCTGCGCGTGCACCAGATCCTGGAAGGCACCAACGAGATCATGCGGCTGATCGTCGGCCGCGCCCTGCTGGCGGAGCGTGACTGATGGCCGAGATGCCCNTCGCCCGCAAGGACCGCCGCGCCGGCCGGCTGACCTTCAACCGCCCGCAGGCGCTGAACGCGCTGAGCCACGAGATGGCGCTGGCCATCGACGCCGCCTTGCAGGAATGGCGCGACGATCCCGAGGTGGCGCTGGTCGTCATCGAC
>NZ_VCBQ01000335.1:0-306 GCF_006386455.1 Paracoccus sp. FO-3
CGCACCGGACGAGCCGACCAGCGCGCCCACCACGATCAACAGGTCGTTGCCCAGGGTGAAGCCGATCGCCGCCGCCGCCCAGCCGGAATAGCTGTTCAGCATCGACACCACCACCGGCATGTCGGCGCCGCCGATGNCAGCGTGATCAGCGCCAGCCACAGCACCGGCGCCCCGGCAGTGCAGTAAAGGATCACCGACAGAAGCGACAGCGCCGCCGCCCCCGCGTTCAGCATGTGGCCGCCCGGCAGCTTCCTGGGCTTGCCGTCGATCTTGCCCGCCAGCTTGCCGAAGGCCACGATCGAGCCG
>NZ_VCBQ01000336.1:0-302 GCF_006386455.1 Paracoccus sp. FO-3
AGCTCCGGGTGCGGATGCGACCTGGCCCATGCAACACAGCGATCCTCGCGCCAGGCATTGAGTTCGGCATGGCTCTTGGACTTCGGTCGAGGCACGAAGAACCGCCACCGGACAACGCCGACCAGGTTCTCGACCTGTCCCTGCGCCAGCGGGCTCGAACCGATGGCGCCACGCAGGCGCAGTCCCAGCCAGAGGCCGGGGTGCAGGGCCGTTCATTGAGGCGCCATTGGTTCAAGCCCAAGGGACGGCGGCTCGACCAGATAGTGCCCGCACATCTGCCGGAGTGAGCCTGTGAACGCCAG
>NZ_VCBQ01000034.1:0-48784 GCF_006386455.1 Paracoccus sp. FO-3
AGCGACTTACTTGGAGAATGTGGGTTTATACCGGCGCCTTCATCGCCGAGATCGTGCGCGCCGGCATCCTGGCCGTCAGCAAGGGCCAGACCGAGGCGGCCTTTGCCCTGGGCCTGCGGCCGCGCCGGACCATGTCGCTGGTGGTGCTGCCGCAGGCGCTGCGGGTGATCGTGCCGCCGCTGATCTCGCAATACCTGAACCTGACCAAGAACAGCTCGCTGGCCATCGCCGTCGGCTACATGGACCTGCGCGGCACGCTGGGCGGCACCACGCTGAACCAGACCGGGCGCGAGATGGAGGCGATGGTGCTGATGATGGGCATCTACCTGGCGCTCAGCCTCATCATCTCGGCCGGGATGAACATCTTCAACGCCCGCGTCAAGCTGAAGGAGCGGTGAGATGAGCGAGACGCATTCCGAAACCGTCGCCTATGTGCGCGAGACGATGCTGCCGCCCGAGCCGCCGCCCCTGGCCGAGACCGGCGCGATCAAATGGCTGCGCGAGAACCTGTTTTCCGGGCCGCTGAACATCGCGCTGACCTTCGTCGGGCTGGGCATCGTCTGGCTGGTGGTCAGCACCGTGGGGCCGTGGCTGTCGCATTCGGTCTGGAACGCCGGCAGCATGGCCGAGTGCCGCCAGATCATCGCCCAGACCTGGGGGGAAGGCGCGACGGGCGCCTGCTTCGCCCTGATCAAGCATCGCTGGAACCAGTTCCTGTTCGGCTTCTATCCGCAGGCGCTTTACTGGCGGCCGGTGCTGGCCTTCGGCCTGCTGTTCCTGGCGCTGGCGCCGGTCTTGTTTTCCGAAAGCACCAGGGCGCGGCGCATGGTGCTGGGCTTGTCGCTGGCGCTGACCTTCGTCTTTGCCGCGCTGCTCGGGGCGCCCATGGGCGCGCTGCTGGGCATGGCGGTGCTGATGCTGCTCTGGGCCGCGCTGATCGAGACGCGCCCGCGCTGGTCGCTGCTGGCGAGCCTGGCCTATCCCTTCATCGCCGTCTGGCTGCTCTGGGGCGGCTCGCTCTGGAGCGAGGCGATGGTGCTGGCGGGCTTCTGCCTGGGGTTCGTGGTCTGGCGGCTGCTGGCGGCGCGGTTCGGGCTGCTGGCCTTTGCGCTGGCGGTGGTGGCGACGGCGGCCTGGTGGCTGCTCTTGGCCGGCCCGCTGGCCTCGGCGCTGGCCGGGGTGCTGCCCTTGCGGCTGCGTCCGGTGTCCTCGGACCAGTTCGGCGGCTTCGTGCTGTCGATCACCATCGGCGTCGCCGGCATCGCGCTCTCTCTGCCGCTGGGGGTGATCCTGGCCTTGGCGCGGCGCTCGGACCTGCCGGTGATCAAGCTGCTGGCGGTGATGTTCATCGAGTTCATCCGCGGCGTGCCGCTGATCACGCTGTTGTTCGTGGCCTCGCTGCTGCTGAACTATTTCCTGCCGCCGGGGACGAATTTCGACATCATCCTGCGGGTCATCATCATGGTGACGCTGTTTGCCGCCGCCTATATGGCCGAGGTGATCCGCGGCGGCCTGGCCGCCCTGCCCAAGGGCCAATACGAGGCCGCCGACGCGCTGGGGCTGGACTACTGGAAGGCGCAGCGGCTGATCGTGCTGCCGCAAGCGCTGAAGATCAGCATTCCCGGCATCGTCTCGACCTTCATCGGCATGTTCAAGGACACGACGCTGGTCGTCTTCGTCGGGCTGTTCGACCCCTTGAAGGCCATGGCCGACACCATCCGCGCAAGCTTCGAATGGAAGGGTGCCTATTGGGAGCCCTATATCTTCGTCGGCGCGATCTTCTTCATCCTCTGCTTCGGCATGTCGCGCTATTCCATGTATCTGGAACGCCGGCTGAAGCGCGACCACCGCTGAGGAGGCGCATATGACCACCCGAACCACCGCGATCCCCGCCGCAAGCGACGAAGCCGCGATCGAGATCGTCAAGCTGAACAAATGGTATGGCACCTTCCACGTGCTGCGCGACATCGACCTGGTCGTCGGCAAGGGCGAGCGCATCGTCATCGCCGGGCCCTCGGGTTCGGGCAAGTCCACGCTGATCCGCTGCATCAACCGGCTGGAGGAACACCAGTCCGGCAAGATCATCGTGGACGGGACCGAGCTGACCCACGACCTGAAGAACATCGACAAGGTGCGCTCCGAGGTCGGCATGGTGTTCCAGCATTTCAACCTGTTCCCGCACCTGACCATCCTGGAGAACTGCACGCTGGCGCCGATCTGGGTGCGCAAGATCCCCAAGCGCGAGGCCGAGGAGACGGCCATGCATTTCCTGACCAAGGTCAAGATCCCCGAGCAGGCGCATAAATACCCCGGCCAGCTGTCGGGCGGCCAGCAGCAGCGCGTGGCCATCGCCCGCGCGCTGTGCATGCGCCCGCGGATCATGCTGTTCGACGAGCCGACCTCGGCGCTGGACCCCGAGATGATCAAGGAGGTTCTGGACACGATGATCGAACTGGCCGAGGACGGCATGACCATGCTTTGCGTGACCCATGAGATGGGCTTTGCGCAGGCGGTGGCGCATCGGGTGATCTTCATGGACCAGGGCCAGATCGTCGAGCAGAACACGCCGAAGGAGTTCTTCAACAACCCGCGGTCCGAACGCACCAAGCTGTTCCTGAGCCAGATCCTGGGGCATTGAGCGGCGCAAGCGGCGCGGCCGCGGGGGACTTCGCGTCCCCCGTCCGCCGCCGGCGCGGCGGACTCCCCCTGCGGGATATTTCTCCACGGAAGAATGCCAGGCGGGCGGGCCGGCGCCGGGAATGACGAGATCGACCTGGGGAGCGACGACGATCTTTACGGCGCCCATGACCTGGGCGCCCTCGACGGCGGCTCGGGCAATCACGCGATCATCGGCGGTGCGGGCCGCGCCCGGATCGAGGATCACGGCGGCGCGGTCTTCATCGATGGCGAGCATGGTAACGACCTGATCTTGTCGCCCGACGCCTCGGACCCCGAGCGGCCCGACACGCTGCTGGGCGGCACGGGCGACGATGCGATCCATGCCGGGGCGGGCGATCTGATCGAGGGCGGCGATGGCGCCGACCTGATCGTGCTGCGCAGCGATGCGGGCGGTGCGGCCGACATCGCCTATGCCGGCGAAGACACGATCGCCATCAGCCTGGCCGAGGACTATGCCGGCGCCGAGGAATATGTGCTGGTGCAGGACGGCGACGATATGCGCGTGGTGCTGGACGGCGACGACGTGGCCATCCTGCGCGATACCCTGGTTCGCGACGTCGGCACGATCACCCTGGACGCAAGGGCGCGGAGACCTGATCGGGGGCAGGGGTCATGGAGAAGGCGCGCGGGGCCGGCCCGTGCGCCTTTTCGACTATCTGCGCCCAGGGGGTCAGATCGCGGACTTGCGCGATTCCTCGAGGTAGATCTCGCGCAGGCGGGTCGCCACCGGGCCGGGCCGGCCGCTGCCCAGCGCCACGCCGTCGATCTCGACCACCGGCATCACGAAGGCCGAGGCCGAGGTGAAGAAGGCTTCGTCCGCCGCCTGCGCCTCGGCGATGGTGAAGGGGCGTTCCTCGATCTGCATCTGCGCCTCGGCCGCATAGCGCAGCAGCGAGGCGCGGGTGATGCCGTGCAGGATGTCGTTGGACAGCGGGCGGGTGACGATCCGGCCGTCCTTGACGATATAGGTGTTGTTCGAGGTGCCCTCGGTCACGAAGCCGTCCTCGGTGAACCAGGCGTCGTCGACGCCCTGGTGCTTGGCCTCCATCTTGGCCATCGAGGGATAGAGCAGCTGCACCGTCTTGATGTCGCGCCGGTGCCAGCGCAGGTCGGGGATCGAGATCACCCGGATGCCGGTCTTGGCCTGCGGATTGTCGGCAAGGCCGGGCTTGGACTGGGTGAACATGACCACGGTCTGCGGCGTGTCCTCGGGCGGATAGGCGAAGTCGCGGTCGCCGGGATTGCCGCGGGTGACTTGCAGGTAGACCATGCCCTCGACCACCTCGTTCAGCGCCACCAGCTGGCGATGCGCGGCCAGCCATTCGTCGTCGCCCAGCGGATTGCCCATGCCGAGTTCGGCCAGCGAACGGGTCAGCCGCGTCATGTGGCCGGCAAAGTCCAGCAGCTTGCCCCCCAGCACGCTGGTCACTTCGTAGACGCCGTCGCCCATCACGAAGCCGCGGTCGAAGATCGACACCTTGGCTTCGGCTTCCGGCAGATAGTCGCCATTCAGATAGACGGTGCGGGTCATGTCGTTTCTCCTGTCCCAGGGCCTGCTAGCGCGGTCCTGCGCCGAAAGCGGCAGGGCGTCAAGATGCGGGGGTTTTCGCAGGTGCAAAATCAGCTTGATGCAGCCGCAGCAATTATCTATCAGTTTCGCAGCGCCGTTTGAAACATCCTTACCCGAAAGGCAAGCCATGTCCTTCCGCACGCAACCCCCCGCGCCCGCCCGCCTGAACCGCTGCCAGCTTTTCGGCCCCGGCTCGCGCGCGGCGCTGTTCGAAAAGATGGCCGGCTCGGCCGCCGATGTCATCAACCTGGACCTGGAGGATTCGGTCGCCCCCGACGACAAGGAGCAGGCGCGCCGCAACGTGATCCAGGCCGTCGGCGACATCGACTGGGGGACCAAGACCCTGTCGGTCAGGATCAACGGGCTGGACACGCCCTGGTGGTATCGCGACGTGGTCGACCTGCTGGAGCAGGCCGGCGAGCGGCTGGACCAGATCATGATCCCCAAGGTCGGCAATGCCGCCGACATCTATGCGGTGGACGCGCTGGTGACGGCGATCGAGGCGGCCAAGGGCCGGCAGAAGCGCATCGGCCTGGAGGTCATCATCGAATCCGCCGCCGGCATCGCCCATGTCGAGGAGATCGCGGCATCCTCGCCCCGCCTGCAGGCGATGAGCCTGGGTGCGGCGGATTTCGCCGCCAGCATGGGCATGGCCACCACCGGCATCGGCGGCACCCAGGAAAACTACTACATGCTGCATGAGGGCGCGAAATACTGGTCCGACCCCTGGCACTGGGCGCAGACCGCCATCGTCGCCGCCTGCCGCACCCATGGCGTGCTGCCGGTGGACGGCCCCTTCGGCGATTTCAGCGACGACGAGGGCTTCCGGGCGCAGGCCCGCCGCTCGGCCACGCTGGGCATGGT
This sequence comes from Paracoccus sp. FO-3, assembly GCF_006386455.1. Classification (NCBI taxonomy): domain Bacteria; kingdom Pseudomonadati; phylum Pseudomonadota; class Alphaproteobacteria; order Rhodobacterales; family Paracoccaceae; genus Paracoccus; species Paracoccus sp. FO-3. The sequence goes on from NZ_VCBQ01000034.1 coordinate 5,114, forward strand.
CGGGAAATGGGCGATCCATCCCAAGCAGGTGGCGCTGGCCAACGAGGTCTTCTCGCCCAGCGAAAAGGCCGTGACCGAGGCGCGCGAGATCCTGGCCGCGATGGAGGAAGCCAAGCGGACCGGCGCCGGCGCGACGGTATACAAAGGTAGACTGGTTGACATAGCGTCCATCCGTCAGGCACAAGTGATCGTGCGTCAGGCAGAGTTGATCGAAGCCTGATCGGCAAGAGATACCTGGGCGGCTACGCGGGGAGGCTGGCCGCCATGACAGGGGAGGAGCAACAGGCCCTGCGGCTGCGCGGGGCCTGTTGTCATTCAGGCCCCGCGGCTGGAATTTCGCCGATTTTCATGCAGATTCAATGCGGTTGCCGCAGCGTTCCCCCCGCGCCGGCAGGGGTCCGGCTTTCCGCGCCGTCCATGGCCGGGCGCGGCTGCAGCGGATCGGGCGTGCGGTTGCGCCGGGCCAAGTCGGGAATCGGTGATTCGGGCATGGCCGGCAGGCCGCTGCCCATCAGGGAACGGAAGGCGGGCTTTCCCGCGGAAGCCGGGCGATTCCTGCGGCCGGCGGCGGGGCCCTTGCCGTGATCTTCGCGTGTCATGTCCCGTCTCGCTTAGAACAAGTCCGCAGCAGTTATGGAGCGGGTGGCGAAAGCGCAAGGCCGTTGACCGGAATGTGAGCCTGCCACGCCGCCGGGATGCGGGGCGTCGCCGCCAGCAGGCTTTGCGTATAGGGATGCTGCGGCTGCCCGAGCACCTGGTGGGTGGGGCCGGCCTCGACGATGCGGCCCTTTTCCATCACCAGCACCCGGTCGGTGATCTGGCGCACCACCGACAGGTCGTGGCTGATGAACAGATAGGCCAGCCCGTGGCTGCCCCGCAGCCGCGCCAGCAGGTCCAGCACCTGCGCCCGCACCCGCACGTCCAGCGCGCTGACCGCCTCGTCCAGCACGATCAGCCGCGGCTTGATGATCAGCGCGCGGGCGATGGCGATGCGCTGGCGCTGGCCGCCGGAAAATTCGTGGATGTGCCGGCGCATGGCGTCGCCGGTAATGCCGACCTCGTAAAGCGCCTCGGCCACCTGCTCGCGCCAGTCGCGGGGCAGGCCGGTCAGGTGAAAGGGCTCGGCCACCAGCCGCTCGACCCGCCAGCGCGGATCGAAGCTGCCGAAGGGATCCTGGAACACCACCTGCATCCTGGCGCGCAGCTCCGCGGCCATGGCGCGGCCGGCGCGCACCTCTTGCCCGTCCAGCAGGATGCGGCCGCCCTGCAGCGGGTCGAGCCCCAGGATCGCCCGCGTCAGCGTCGATTTCCCGCAGCCGGATTCGCCGACCAGCCCGACCGATTCCCCGGCGTCGAGGCGAAAGCCGACCCCGTCCACCGCCCGCAGGGTTTCGCGCGATGCGGCCAGGCCGCGGCGGGGCAGGGGGTATTCGCGCACCGCCCCCTCGACCTGCAGCAGCGGCCGCGGCTGCGCCGGGGGCAGCACCAGCCGCGGCTGGTGGGTCGAGGCGGCGAAGAGCGCGCGGGTATAGGCGTGGCGGCGCTGGCGGAACACCTGCTCGGTCGGGCCTTCCTCGACGATGGTGCCGCGCTGCATGACCGCCACCTGGTCGGCGATGCCCGCGACCACCGCAAGGTCGTGGGTGATCAGCAGCAGCGCCATCCCCTCGTCCCGGACCAGCCCCTTGAGCAGGTCGAGGATGCGGGCCTGCGTGGTCACGTCCAGCGCCGTCGTCGGCTCGTCGGCGATCAGCAGGTCGGGACGCAGCGCGATGGCCAGGGCGATGGCGACGCGCTGGCGCTGGCCGCCCGACAGCTCGTGCGGGTAAAGCGTCAGCGGAAAGCGCGGCGCGGCCAGGCCGACGCGGTCCAGCCGGTCGCGGGCACGCTCCTGCGCCGTCTTGCGGTCCAGGCCCTGGTGGATGCGCAGCACCTCGGCCACCTGATCGCCGATGGTCATCAGCGGGTTCAGCGCCGTCATCGGTTCCTGGAAGATCATGCCGATGCGCTTGCCGCGGATGCGGCACAGCTCGCGCTCGGGCAGCTCCAGCAGGTTCTGGCCGTCCAGCTCCACCCGGCCGTCGGCAGCCATGCCCTGGGGCAGCAGGCCCATGATCGCCAGCGCCGCCATGGACTTGCCCGAGCCGCTTTCGCCGACCAGCCCGGTGATCCGGCCGGGCGGCAGCGCCAGGTCGATGCCGCGCAGGATGTCATGCCCGCCGATGCCGACGGCCAGCCTGCCGGTCCTGATCATGGCGACCTGCGCAATCTGGGGTCCAGCGCGTCGCGCAGCCCGTCGCCCAGCAGGTTCAGCCCCAGCACGGTCACGACGATGGCCAGGCCGGGGATGACGGCGACATGCGGGGCCAGCGCCACCATGGTCTGCGCCTCGGCCAGCATCCGGCCCCAGCTGGGCGTCGGCGGCTGCGCGCCAAGGCCGACATAGGACAGCCCCGCCTCGGCCAAAATCCCCAGGCTGAACTGGATGGTGCCCTGCACGATCAAGAGGTTGGCGATATTGGGCAGGATGTGCTGGATGCTGATGCGGCTGGCGCCCTTGCCGGCCACCTGCGCCGCGCGGATATAGTCGAGCGTCCAGATCGGCAGCGCGCCTCCGCGGGTGACGCGGGCAAAGACCGGGATGTTGAAGATGCCGATGGCGATGATCGCGTTCAGCGCCGAGGGCCCCAGCGCCGCGGTGATCAGGATGGCGATGACCAGGCTGGGGAAGGCAAAGACCAGGTCGTTGCCGCGCATGACCACCTCGTCGATCCAGCCGCCCCGCGCTGCGGCGAGCAGGCCCAGCGGCACGCCGAATCCCATGCCGATGCCCACCGCGACCAGCGCCACCGCGATCGAGGTGCGTGCGCCGACCATGATCATCGACAGCATGTCGCGGCCGAAATGGTCGGTGCCCAGCCAATGCTGGCCCGAGGGCGGCAGCAGCTTTTGCGCGATGGCAAGCTGCGTCACGTCGGCCGGCGTCCACAGGAACGAGACCAGCGCCGCGACCAGCGCCAGCCCGGAAAGCAGCGCGCCCAGGATCAGCGATGCCCTCATCTGCGCAGCCTCGGGTCGACCAGCGCATAGGACAGGTCCACCAGGAACGTGACCAGGATCACCGCCGCCACCAGCACCAGCACCGCGCCCTGCACCACGATCAGGTCGCGCTGGGTGATGGCCTGGAAGATCAGCCGGCCAAGGCCGGGCAGGTAGAACACGTTCTCGATGATGATCGCCCCCGCCAGCAGGAAGGAAAACTGCATCCCCATGATGGTCAGCACCGGGATCAGCGCATTGCGCAGAGCGTGGCGCGACAGCGCCTGCCCGGCGCTGAGCCCCTTGGCGCGGGCGGTGCGGATGTAGTCCTGCCCCAGCGTCTCGACCAGGGCCGAGCGCAGCACGCGCGCCAGGATCGCCGCCTGCGGCAGGGCCAGCGCCACGGCGGGCAGCAGCAGCGATTTCAGCGCCGCGGCGGGATGGTCCCAGCCGGGAAAGCCGCCGGCGGGCAGCCAGCGCAGCTTCACCGCGAACAGCAGCACCAGCAGCATGGCGAACCAGAAATTCGGCAGCGCGATGCCGACCTGCGTCGCCGCCATGACCCCGGTGTCGCCCGCCCGGCCGCGCCTTGCGGCGGCGAACATGCCGATGGGCAGGGCGATCAGCACCGCCAGCGCCAGCGCCATCAGCGCCAGCGGCAGCGAGACCTGCATCCGGTCGAGGATCATCCCCGCCACCGGCGTCTTGTAGGTGAAGCTGTGGCCCAGGTCGCCCGCCAGCAAGCCCCCCAGCCAATGCAGGTAGCGCAGCGGCAAGGGCAGGTCCAAGCCCATCTGCTGGCGCAGCGCCGTCACCGTCTCGGGCTGGGCGCCGGTGCCCAGCATGAAGCTGGCCGGATCGCCCGGCACCAGCTCGACCACCGAAAAGATCAGCGCCGAGGCCAAAAGCAGGCTCAGGCCAAGCGAGATCAGGCGGCGGATCACATAGCGCAGCATGGGGAAACGCTAGTGCGGCGCCGGGGCGCGGTAAAGCGGCCTTTGCGCTCAGGGCACTTCCAGCTTGCCGATCAGCGGCACGTCGTCGTCCAGGCTGACGGTGTGGCGCTCGATCATGCGGTGGACCATGGGCGGTTCGGTCCCGCGATGCAGCTTGTTCAAGTCCTGGTAGGTCTCGAAATCGGCCTTGGTGCGGCGCAGGTTGTGGCGCACGTATTCGTCCCAGGTGGCGATGTGATAGCTTTCGGTCCAGCGCTCGGGATGTTCCAGGTCGCGCAACAGCGCCCAGTTGCGCGCGCCGTCGCGGCGGCGGATGTTGCGGCGCAAGGCCATCAGCCGCAGGAACTCGGGCACGTCGAGCTGGTCGATCTCATAGTCGATCATCACCATGATCGGCCCCGAGCGGCCGCGCAGGTCCAGCGCCAGCTCGGGCTCGCGAAAGCGGTTCACCGGGTCCAGGTCCAGCGTGCCGAATTCGGGGATGCGCAGCCAATGGCCCAGCACCGCGCCCAGGAACAGCGGCACCGAGGCGGCGATCAGCGCCGTGTTCACGTCGTAATTGTTGGCGACCGAGCCCCAGATCCAGGCCCCCGCCGCCATGCCGCCGAAGACCGCGGTCTGGTAAAGCGCCAGCGCGCGCGCCACCACCCAGCGCGGCGTCGAAAGCTGCACGGTGACGTTGAACAGCGACAGCGCCAGCACCCAGCTGGCCCCGGCGGGCAGCATGGCCAGCGCGTGCAGCCAGGTGCTTTCGGTCAGCGCCAGCATCAGCGCCGAGGCGCCGAAGGCGGCAAAGGCGACGCGGACCACGTTCTCGTTGTCCAGCCGCTCGCGCACCAGCGGGTTGATCAGCGCGCCGGCGATCGCGCCCAGCCCGAAGCAGCCCAGCAGCAGCCCGAACAGCAGCGAGCCCCCGGCGGGGTTCTGCTTGGCCACCAGCGGCAGCAGCGCCATGACCACGATGGCCGAAAAGCCGAACAGCGCCCCGCGCGACAGCACCCGCATCAGGTTCGGCGACAGCGCCACATAGCGCAGGCCCGCGCCCACGGCGGCGACAAAGGGCTCGGGCGTGGTGGTGCGGGGCGGCGTCACCGGATGCCAGCGGATCAGCGCGCCGAGCAGCGGGATATAGCTTGCCGCATTGACCGCGAATGCCGCCGCCGCGCCGAAGGCGGCGGTGATGATCCCGCCCACCGCCGGCCCGACCGAACGCATCAGGTTGAAGCCCACCGAGTTCAGCGACACCGCCGCCGGCAGGTCGTCGCGCGGCACCAGGTCCTGCATGCTGGCCTGCCAGGGCGGGTTGTAGATCGCCTGCCCGACTCCGATCAGGAAGGTCAGCGACAAGAGCAGCAAGGGCGTCATCCAGCCCTGCCAGGTCAGCACCGCCAGCAGCACCGAGACCGCGGCCATGAAGACCTGCGCCCCCAGCAGCAGCGTGCGGCGGTCGAAGATGTCGGCCAGCGCCCCCGAAAGCAGCGCGAACAGCATGATCGGCAACGTGTTCGACGCCTGCACCAGCGCGATCAGCGTCGCCGAATCGGTCAGCTGCGTCATCATCCAGGCCGCGCCCACCGCCTGCACCAACCCGCCGAAGTTCGAGATCAGCGTCGCCGACCACAGCAGTCGGAAGTCGCGGTGGCGGAACGGGGCAAAGGGGCTCTTGCGGGCTGTTGCTGGCATGATCCGAAAAACCTGGGACAATCCGGCCAAGCTTAGGCAGAGCCCCGCCGGGCCGCAATCCGGCCGGCCGATTCTTGCCGTATCGCGGCGATCTTTCGTCTATCCGCAATATGATCGAAGAATATTCGAGAAAATACCGTATATACGACGATTATGTGATGCATGAAGCCTATTTTCCGCCGGAATCGGGATTTCATTTCCGCGCCGGCTGCTATCCTTGCCCTCGACTCGGATTTTGGGGGGTGCGCGACTATGAAGATCATCGTTCTTGGGGCCGGTGTCCTGGGCGTCACGTCGGCCTGGTATCTGGCCAAGGCCGGGCATGAGGTGACGGTGATCGACCGGCAGGACGGGCCGGCGCTGGAGACGAGCTTTGCCAATGCCGGCGAGATCTCGCCCGGCTATTCCTCGCCCTGGGCGGCGCCGGGCGTGCCGCTGAAGGCGCTGAAATGGATGTTCCAGCGCCATGCGCCGCTGGTGATCCAGCCCAGGCTGGACTGGCAGCGGGTTTCCTGGATGGCGCGGATGCTGGGGAACTGCACCTCTTCGGCCTATGCCGTCAACAAGAGCCGCATGGTGCGGCTGGCCGAATACAGCCGCGACTGCCTGGGCGAGCTGCGGGCCGAAACCGGCATCCGCTATGACGAGCGCACGCAGGGCACCTTGCAGATCTTCCGCAAGCAGCAGCAGCTGGATGCGGCCGGCAAGGACATCGAGGTGCTGCGCACCGATGGCGTGCCCTTCGAGGTTCTGGACCGCGACGGCTGCGTCGCCGCCGAGCCGGGGCTGGCCGGTTCGGCCGAGCGGATCGTCGGCGGGCTGCGCCTGCCGGGGGACGAGACCGGGGACTGCTTCCTCTTTACCAACCGCCTGGCCGAGATGGCCGTGGCGGCGGGCGTGACCTTCCGCTGGGGCGTCGGCATCGAGGCGCTGGAGGCCGAGGGCGGCCGCATCAGCGCCGTGCGCACCGACAAGGGCCGGCTGACCGCGGATCGCTATGTTCTGGCGCTGGGCTCCTATTCGCCGCGCATGGTGCGGCACCTGGGCCTGAAGCTGCCGGTCTATCCGCTCAAGGGCTATTCGCTGACCATCGACATCCAGGACGAAAGCCGCGCCCCGGTTTCGACGGTGATGGACGAGACCTACAAGGTCGCGATCACCCGCCTGGGCGACCGCATCCGCGTCGGCGGGCTGGCCGAGATCGCCGGCTACGACCTGAGCCTGAATCCGCGGCGCAAGGAAACGCTGGCGAAATCGGTGGGCGAGCTGTTCGGCGGCGCGGGCGATGCGGAAAAGGCGCTGTTCTGGACCGGGCTGCGGCCGATGACGCCGGACGGCACGCCCATCGTCGGCGCGACGCCGATCCCGAACCTGTACCTCAACACCGGGCACGGCACGCTGGGCTGGACCATGTCGGCGGGCTCGGGGCGGCTGATCGCCGACCTGATCTCGGGGCGCAAGCCCGACATCGCGGCCGAGGATCTGGGCTATGCCCGCTACCTGCGCGGCGCCAAGGCAGCCGGCCGTCCGGCGCTGCAACCCGCCCGCGCCTGAAAATCGCGGCAAGCATGGAAAAAGGGGGCCTTCCAAAGGCCCCCTTTCTTGCCGTCCGGCGCGGTGTCAGGCCCGCTTGACGAGGCGCAGCACCACCAGCAGGATCACCGCGCCCAGGGTGGCGAAGATGATCGTGCCGAGGATGGGGGCCGAGGCGCTCATGCCCAGGCCGAGCATCGGGAACAGCCAGCCGGCGATCACGGCGCCCAGGATGCCGATGACGATGTTCATCAGCAGCCCCTCGCCATGGCCCTTGACGATCAGCCCGGCCAGCCAGCCGGCGATCGCCCCGATGATGAGCGTGATGAGCAAGGCGGTCAGGGTCATGAAAAGCTTCCTTTCCTTGCGGGTTTGCGGCGCTTGGCCGATCGGCAAGCCAACGTCGCTGGCCCCGCGCCGGTTCCGAATCCCGCGGATCGGGCCCGGCAGGCGCGGAAAATCGCGCGTTTGGGCAACAGTTCGGTAACGATTGCGCATGTCCGGCGGGTCCAAGGCTTGACGCCGCAGAACCGGAAGGGCTGATAAGGGGTTGCAACTCTTGCCCGCCCTCTGCTCGGGTCGGGCGCGTCATTCGACGCAATCTCACAGCTGCCACCGCCGCGCCCCTGGGCGCGGTGCGCTATGAAGGGAAAAACGATGCGCCTTGTTCCGCTTTTGCTGGTGGTGGGCCTTGGCCTTGCCGCCTGTGCGCCCGCCGCCGAGACCCCGACCCAACCGCCGCCCGACCACGGCGTCTATGGCGCGCGGACCGATACCGGCCCCAATGGCGAGCCGATCGAGATCAACGCCGTCCGCCCCGCCTATCTGACCGAGCGCAACCGCCGCCAGCGCGTGCCCTACAACGGCCCCGAAGGCGCCGGCACCATCGTCGTCGATCCCTATGCGCGCTTCCTTTATCACGTGCTGGGCAGTGGCGAGGCCATGCGCTATGGCGTCGCGGTCGGCCAGGCGGGCAAGAACTTCCAGGGCAGCGCAACCATCGGCCGCAAGCATGCCTGGCCCAGCTGGACGCCCACCGCCAACATGGTCCGCACCCAGCCCGAGCTTTACGGCCCGCTCAAGGGCGGGCTGCGCGGCGGGGTGGACAACCCGCTGGGCTCGCGCGCGCTCTATCTCTACAAGGGCGGCCGCGACACCATGTATCGCATCCATGGCACGATGGACCCATCCTCGATCGGCAAGGCGACCTCGGCCGGCTGCATCCGGCTGTTCAACCAGGACATCATGGACCTGTTCGACGAGATCCCCAGCGGCACCGCGGTCAAGGTCCGCACCCGCGCCGAAAGCCTGGCGCTGGAAGGGCCGCTGGTCGAATTGCCCAACGGCTACCTGGCGCCCGCGGGCGAGGTGCAGACCGCCGAGGCTCAGGCCGCGCAATAACCGCGCCTTCCGGTTCCGACTCCATGCCCGCCCCGGTCCGTCCACGGCCGGGGCGTTCTTTTTCTGGCCAGCGCCGGCCGGGCGTGGCAGATTCCGCCCTGATCCGCCCAGCCTGAAAGGAGAGAGCCCATGGCCAAGCCCGCCGATCCGACCGCCTCCGCCTCGCGCGACCTGGATGCGATTGCCGAGCAGACCCAGACCGCGGCGCTGCGCCTGCTGGATCAGGCCGCGCTGGCCGCCTTGCAGCGCGACCTGCGCGCGATGAAGCAAAGCGAACAGGACGAGGCGGTGCGCAAGGCGCTGGCCCAGGCGATGCGCCGCGCCGCCGCCGAAAAGCGCCGCCGAGCCGAACAGGCCGAGCCCGCCGCGGATGTGGCTGCCGAGCCCGCCGCCCCCGCTTCTGCCGCGCCGTCCAAGTCCCCGCGCCCGGTGCGGCCGCTGCCCGACAAGGCCGAGAGGAAGCGCATCAAGGAGGCCGAGAGGGCCGAGAAGAAGCGGGTGAAGGAGGCCGAGAAGGCCGAGCGCAAGGCCGCGAAACAGGCGGCCAAGGCGGCCGAGAAAGAGGCCGCCCGCGCCGCGCGCAAATCGGCCAGGGCGGCGGAAGCCGGAAAACCCGCCGGGAAGGGCAACGGGCAGGGCGGCAAGGGCAAGGGCAAGAAGGCCCAGTAAGCGCGCAGGCACGGTTCCCAAGCCGTGCCTTGCCTGCTATTGGACATCCGACCACTCCATCCGGGTTCACCATGCGCCGTCCGGTTCTGGCCCTTGCCGCCGCCGTTTCCGCCGCTTTCCTTGTCCTCCCCGTCCAGGCGGTGGAGGACGCGGTCCATGGCCCGCCGCCGCCCCCGGACCAGTTGCGCTGCACGGATGACGGCACCTATTGCATTTCGGTCGCCGCCTATGTGCCCGATGTCTGCTCGGCCATCGAGCGGGCGGCGGGGAAGAACGGGCTCGACCCGCATTTCCTCGCCCGGCTGCTGTGGAAGGAAAGCCTGTTCGAGCCGGGCGCGATCAGCCCGGTCGGCGCCATGGGCATCGCGCAATTCATGCCCGGCACCGCCGAGATGGTCGGGCTGGACGATCCCTTCAACCCGGCCAAGGCCATCGAGGCCTCGGCGCGCTACCTGGCGACGCTGACGGCGAGCTTCGGCAATGTCGGCCTGGCCGCCGTCGCCTATAACGGCGGCGAGAACCGCGCCGCGCGCTTCGTCTCGCAGGGGGGCGGCCTGCCCTGGGAGACGCAGGACTATGTCCAGGCGATCACCGGCCAGACCGCCTGGATCTGGCGCGACGATCCGCCCCAGCGGCTGGACGTGCGGCTGGACAAGGAGCGGCCCTTTCGCCAGGCCTGCATCGACCTGGCCAGCGCGCGCAAGCTGCGCGAGTTCCAGACCCCCGACCATCCCTGGCCCTGGGGCGTGATCGTCGCCACCCATCCCAGCCAGTCGGGGGCCAGCGCGCAGGTCGCGCGGCTGAACCGGCAGCTGCGGCCGATCCTGGGCGGCAAGCGCGTGAGCTATGTGCATCGCAAGATCTCGGGCGGGCCGAGGAAGCTTTTCACCGCGCAGATCGGCTATTCCTCGAAGTCCGAGGCCCATGCCTTCTGCAACCGGCTGCGGGGCCTGGGCGGGCGGTGCCTGGTGCTGAAGAACTGAAACGCCGCGCGGGTGGCGGCGTTCCTTGGGTATTTGGGGAACGAAGAAGCCGGACTCGACGCCCCTATTGCGTCCAGTGCACCTGGGTCAGGTCGTTTGCGGGCATCGGGGCGTTTTCCCACAGCCCCTCGATTTCCGCCTTGGCGACGCCGGTCTTTGCCAGCTGGAACAGGAAGGCGTTGGCATGGTCGCCGGCGATGATCTCCTGCGCCTGTTTCAGCAGCGCCGAGCGTTCCGCCGGGTCGGTGGCGGCGTCGAGCCGGGCCATGGTCTCGTCGAAGGCCGGGTTCCGGTAGTTGAAGTAATAATCCTTGCGGGCGTAGATGCCGATGTCCATCGGCTCGACATGGCTGATGATGGTCAGGTCGTAATCGGCGTTCTTGAACACCTGTTCCAGCCATTGCGCCCATTCCATGTTGGTGATCTGGGTCTGGATGCCCACGGCGCGCAATTCGGCCGCCACGATCTCGCCGCCGCGGCGGGCATAGGGCGTCGGCGGCAGGGCGAGGCGCAGGGTCGGGATCTGGGTGCCCGACTCGGCCAGCAGCGTTTTCGCCAGTTCGGGGTCGTATCGCGATTTCGCGGTCAGGTCGACGTAATCGGGATGGTGCGGCGCGAAATGCGTGCCGATGGGCGTGCCATAGCCGAACATGGCGCCGTCGATGATTTCCTGGCGGTTGACGGCATGGGCGATGGCCTCGCGTATTTTGGCCTGGGCCAGCGCCGGGTGCTTGTGGTTCATGGCCAGGATCGTCTCGCCCTCGGTGGTGCCGACCAGCACCTTGAAGCGTGGATCGGCCTGCAGCTGCGCCAGGGTTTCCGGGGCGGGATAGATCGGGAAGGCGTCGATGTCGCCCGCCATCATCGCCGCGAAGGCGGCGCTGGGATCGGCGATGAAGCGGAAGGTGGCGGCTTTCAGCGCCGGCTTTTCGCCCCAGTAGCCCTCGAAGGCGTCGAGCCGGATATGGTCGCCCTGCCGCCATTCGCCGAAGCGGAACGGGCCGGTGCCGACGGGCCTGGTGGCGATCCCGGCCACGCTGGCCTCGTCCACCATCACCGCGTCGCCCCAGGCCATCTTGAACGGAAAGCCGCCGTCCGGCGCCTTGAGCGTGACGCGGACGGTCAGCGGGTCCAGGGCCTCGACGGTCTCGATGCCCTCGAACAGGGTTTTCTGGGCGTTGGTGCTGTCGGGCGCGCGGGCGCGGTCGAGCGAGAAGACCACGTCCCGCGCGTCGAAGGTGGCGCCGTCGTGGAAGGTCACGCCGGGGCGCAGGCGGAAGGTGTAGGTCTGGCCGTCGGCGCTGTCCCAGCTTTCGGCCAGGCCGGGCTTGACGCTGCCGTCGGGGGCGATGCGGGTCAGGCCCTCGAAGACATTGGCATAGACCACCTCGTCGATGGCGGCGGCGGTGCCCCCGGTCGGGTCCAGGTTCGGCGGCTCCAGCACCATGGCCAGCGTGATCGAATCCGGCGCCGCCAGCGCCGGCGTGGCCAGAATGGCCGCCAGCGCGGCCGTCTGCATCAGTTTCGCAAGCATCCCCGTCCCCCTTGGGCTGATCCCTGGGCGCAGCTTCCCGGCAAAACGGCCGGCGATCAAGCCCGCCGCTCGGTCAGCTGCTGGGCGAGGCCCGCGAACATCAGCCACAGCGAGCTGAGCAGCAGCCCCCAGCGGGCAAAGCTTTCGGGGTGGAAATCGACCAGCACCGCCCAGACCGAGAACCCCACCCAGGCCACGGTCACGGGCAGCGAGACCAGGCGCCAGCGTTCGGTGCGCATCGGGTGGATGAACTTGAGATTGGTGAACATGGCGATCGCCAGCGCCACGACGATGGCCAGCGTCAGCCAGAAATCCGGCTTGATCGCGAACAGCACCAGCACCACCATGTTCCAGCAGGCGGGGAAGCCGGCAAAGGAATTGTCGCGGGTCTTCATCCGGGTGTCGGCGAAATAGATCACGCTGCCATAGGTGATGGCGATGATCGCGATCCAGCCGGTCCAGCCCGGCAAAAGCCCCGACATGAACAGCGCATAGGCCGGGATGAAGACATAGGTCAGGTAGTCGATGATCAGGTCCATCAACACGCCGTCATAGGTCGGCCAGTTGGTCTTGACGTGATAGCGCCGCGCCAGCGGGCCGTCGACGCCGTCCACGATCAACGCGATGACCAGCCAGAAGAACATCTGCGACCATTCGCCCCGGACGGCGGCCAGCAGGGCAAGCATGGACAGCACCGCTCCGGTCGCGGTCAGCAGGTGGACGGTCAGGGCTTTGAGGCGCGGATTCATCCCCTGCTTCTGTCACCGATGGGTCATGATCGCAAGTTCGTGCGGGTCCGCGCCCTGCGCTTTTGCCGCGGGGTGATGCGGGCGGCCGACGGTCCTATGCGGCGAATTCCTCGGCCGCATAGCCTTGCAGATAGAGCAGCGCGGTCAGGTCGCCGTGGTTGATTCGCAAGCCCACCTGGGCTGCGACCACGGGTTTGGCGTGCAGCGCGACGCCCATGCCGGCCAGCTTGAGCATGTCGAGGTCGTTGGCGCCGTCGCCCACCGCCAGCACGTCGGCGGGGGCCAGGCCGCGGGCGGCGGTGATGTCGCGCAGCGCCTCGACCTTGGCCTCGCGGCCCAGGATCGGCAGGGCGACATGGCCGGTCAGCACGCCTTCCTCGGCCAGGAGCGTGTTGGCGCGATGCTCGTCGAAGCCGAGCGCGCGGGCGACGGGGCCGGTGAAATCGGTGAACCCGCCCGAGACCAGCGCGGCATAGGCGCCCTGCGCGTGCATCGTCGCCACCAGCTGCCGGCCGCCGGGGGCCAGGGTGATGCGATTGTCCAGCACCTCGGCGATGGCCGATTCGCGCAGGCCGGCCAGCAGGCCGACGCGGGCCAGCAGGGCCTCGTGGAAGTTCAGCTCTCCGTTCATGGCGCGGGCGGTGATGGCGGCGACGCGCTCGCCCACGCCGGCGACATCGGCCAGCTCGTCGATGCATTCCTGCTGGATCATGGTCGAATCCATGTCGGCCAGCAGCACCGCCTTGCGCCGGCCGCGGGTGGGCTGGATCGCCAGGTCGAAGCCCTCGGCCTGCAGCCGTTCCCATGTCTGCCAGAAATCCGCCGGCTCGGCGGCGAGGGGAAATTCGGCGGCGGTGCCCTGGGCCAGCCAGATGACATGCCCGCCATCCCAGGCGCGGCGCAGGTCGTCGACCAGCGCGGCGGACAGGTCCGCGCGGCTGGGCGCGGCAAGGATGGTGACGGTGAACATGCTGGCCCCCTTGGCGGTTGTTTCCGGCAGCACTAGCCAATGCGCCGCGGCGGATCAATCAGTCGGATTCATGCCGAAAAACTGTCGCATGCATGGCTTGCAATTTTTTCTTGCGGGAATCCTTCGGCGGCGCTAAGGCCATCAGCGGGACACGCCGCCCCAACGCGGCGCTTCATAGCTGGAAGGCTAACATCATGGGCAAGACTGCTCCGGCCGCGCGGCCGGCCAATCCGCGCTTTTCCTCGGGCCCCTGCGCCAAGATCCCCAATTTCTCGCTGGACATGCTTGCCGACGCGCCGCTGGGCCGCTCGCATCGGGCCGCCGTGGGCAAGGCCAAGCTGGCCGAGGCCATCGACCTGACCCGCGACGTGCTGGGCGTGCCGGCGGATTACCGCATCGGCATCGTTCCCGCCTCGGACACCGGCGCCGTCGAGATGGCGCTGTGGTCGCTGCTGGGCGCGCGCAAGGTCGAGATGCTGGCCTGGGAAAGCTTCGGCGAGGGCTGGGTCACGGATGTCGTGAAGCAGCTCAAGCTGGATGCGGTGGTCCGCAAGGCCGATTACGGCAAGATCGTGGATTTCGCCGAGGTCGATTTCGACAACGACGTGGTCTTTACCTGGAACGGCACCACCTCGGGCGTGCGGGTGCCGAATGGCGATGCGATCCCCGCGGACCGCGCCGGGCTGACCATCTGCGACGCCACCTCGGCCGCCTTCGCGATGGAGCTGCCTTTCGACAAGCTCGACGTGGTGACTTTCAGCTGGCAGAAGGTGCTGGGCGGCGAGGGCGCGCATGGCGTGCTGATCCTGAGCCCGCGCGCCGTCGAGCGGCTGGAGAGCCATACCCCCGCCTGGCCGCTGCCGAAGATCTTTCGCATGACCAAGGGCGGCAAGCTGATCGAGGGCATCTTCAAGGGCGAGACCATCAACACGCCCTCGATGCTGTGTGTCGAGGATTACCTGGTGGCGCTGAAATGGGCGCAATCCCTTGGCGGCCGCAAGGCGCTGGTCGCCCGCGCCGAGGCCAATGCGAAGGCCGTGCGCGACTTCATCGCCGGCAAGGATTGGATCGCCGACCTGGCCGAGGATCCGGCCACGGCCTCGACCACCTCGGTCTGCCTGAAGTTCACCGATCCGCGGATCCGGGACGGCGCCGCCTTCGCCAAGGCCGTCGCCAAGCGGCTGGAGAAGGAAGGCGTGGCGCTGGATGCCGGCGCCTATCGCGACGCGCCCCCCGGCTTGCGGATCTGGTGCGGCTCGACCGTCGAGACCGCCGATGTCGCGGCGCTGATGCCCTGGATCGAACATGCCTTCGAGGCCGAGATCGAGGCGCAGGCGGAAGTCGCCTGAGCGCGCTGCCGGACCGGGGCGCTGCCCCGGACCCCGGGATATTTGGACACGAAAGAAGCCGAGTTGCAGCGCCTGCGGCGCGCTGCCGGCCCCCGCATATCCAGAGGATAGAGAAATGCCCAAGGTTCTTGTTTCGGACAAGCTTTCGGAAACCGCCGTCCAGATCTTTCGCGACCGCGGCGTCGACGTGGACTACCTGCCGGATGTCGGCAAGGACAAGGAAAAGCTCGCCGAGATCATCGGCCAGTACGACGGGCTGGCCATCCGCTCGGCCACCAAGGTGACGGCGAAGCTGCTGGAGAACGCCACCAACCTGAAGGTGATCGGCCGCGCCGGGATCGGGGTGGACAATGTCGATATTCCGGCGGCCTCGAAGAAGGGCGTCATCGTGATGAACACGCCCTTCGGCAACTCGGTGACGACGGCGGAGCACGCCATCGCGCTGATGTTCGCCGTGGCGCGGCAATTGCCCGAGGCCAGCGTCTCGACCCATGAGGGCAAGTGGGAGAAGAACCGCTTCATGGGGGTCGAGGTCTTCAACAAGATCCTGGGCGTCATCGGCGCGGGGAACATCGGCTCCATCGTCATCGACCGGGCGCTGGGGCTGAAGATGAAGGTGCTGGCCTATGACCCCTTCCTGTCCGAGGAGCGGGCCAAGGAGCTGGGCGTGAAGAAGGTCGAGCTGGACGAGCTGCTGGCCCGTGCCGATTTCATCACCCTGCACGTGCCGCTGACCGAGAAGACCCGCAACATCCTGTCGCGCGAGAACCTGGAGAAGACCAGGAAGGGCGTGCGCATCGTCAATGCCGCCCGCGGCGGGCTGATCGACGAGGAGGCGCTGGCCGCGCTGTTGAAATCGGGCCATGTCGCCGGCGCCGCGCTGGACGTGTTCGCCACCGAGCCCGCGACCGAGAGCCCGCTGTTCGGCCTGCCGAACGTGGTGGTGACGCCGCACCTGGGCGCCTCGACCACCGAGGCGCAGGAGAATGTCGCCCTGCAGGTCGCCGAGCAGATGTCGGACTACCTGCTGACCGGCGCGGTGCAGAATGCGCTGAACATGCCCTCGGTCACGGCCGAGGAAGCGGCGGTGATGGGGCCCTGGCTGAAGCTGGCCGGGCACCTGGGCGCCTTCATCGGCCAGATGACCGACGAGCCGATCAAGGCGATCAACGTGCTTTACGACGGCGTCGCCTCGGAGATGAACCTCAAGGCGCTGAACGCCGCGGTGATCGCCGGGGTGATGAAGGCCACGAACCCGGACGTGAACATGGTCTCGGCCCCGGTCATGGCGGCCGAGCGCGGGGTGCAGGTGGCGACCACCACCCAGGCCAAGTCGGGCGTCTTCGACGGCTATATCAAGGCCACCGTCGTCACCGACACGCGCGAGCGGTCCATCGCCGGCACCGTGTTCAGCGACGGCAAGCCGCGCTTCATCCAGATCCGCGGCATCAATGTCGATGCCGAGATCGGCGAGCATATGCTTTACACCCGCAACCGCGACGTGCCGGGGGTCATCGGCGCACTGGGCATGACCCTGGGCGACCTGGGCGTGAACATCGCCAATTTCACCCTGGGCCGGACCAAGACCGGGGACGATGCCATCGCCATCCTCTATCTCGACGAGACGCTGAAGCCCGAGGCGCTGGAGGCGCTGCGCGCCACCGGCAAGTTCCTGCAGGTGCGGCCGCTGCAATTCGAGGTTTGAACCTTGCGAACCCCCGGACTAGGCTCCGGGGGTTTTCATTTGCGGGGCTTGCATGCGGACCTATGCCATCGGCGACATTCACGGCCATCTCGACCTGCTGCGCGCGGCGCATGAGTTGATCGCGCGCGACGATGCCGCGCATGGTGGCGGCGGCAGGCTGGTCCATGTCGGCGACCTGCAGGACCGCGGCCCGGATTCGCGCGGCGTGGTCGATTACCTGATGCGCGGCCAGGCCGAGGGGCTGCCCTGGATCGTCCTCAAGGGCAACCACGACCGTTTCCTGCCGCGCTTTGCCTGGCAGCCGGAATGGATCGACCCCGGACTGGCCTCGGGGCGGCACTGGCTCGAGCATCCCTCGCTGGGCGCGGCCGAGACGCTGGCCTCCTACGGCGTCGAGATCCGCGACCCCGCCCGCACCCATGCCGAGGTGCTGCGCGCCGTGCCCGAGGCGCATCTGCGCTGGCTGGATGCGCTGCCGCTGTGGCACCTGGTCCCGCAGGCGCTGTTCGTCCATGCCGGCATCCGCCCCGGCGTCGACCTGGCCCGGCAGACCGAGCACGACCTGGTCTGGATCCGCAAGGGTTTCCTGGACGATGCCAGCGATCACGGCCTGCTGGTGGTGCATGGCCACAGCCCGGTCAAGCAGGTGACGCATTTCGGCAACCGCCTGGCCATCGACACCGGCGCGGCCTATGGCGGGCCGCTGAGCGTGGTCGTCTTCGACGAAACCGGGCTGCATCTGCTGACCGAGGCGGGGCGCGAGCCGATCCCGGCCCCCTGAGCCCGGCCCCTGAGCCCGGCCCTGTGGCAGGCTTGCCAGGGCACCGGCGGGAAATGTCTCAAATCCCACGCATCCATTGACCCCTTGGCACGAGGGGCCAAATATCAGCCCTATGCGCCATGCGTGGCGTGTCAGGAGGTGAGGCGCCGTGCAGTCCCTTTCCGTCATCTTCCAGCTCGCCGGGGCCGTGGCGCTGCTGCTTTTCGGGCTTGGCCTGGTCCGCGACGGGATGGTTCGCGCCTTCGGCGTCAGGCTCAAGATGGCGCTGGGGCGGGGCACGCGCACCGGGCTGCGGGCTTTTGCCTCGGGGCTGGTGGCGACGCTGGGGCTGCAAAGCTCGACCGCGACGGCGCTGATGACGGCCTCATTCGTGGATCGCGGCATGATCCGGCCGCGCATGGCCCAGATCGTGCTGCTGGGCGCCAACCTGGGCACGGCGCTGACCGCCTGGATCGTCGCCTCGGGGATCGAGGCGCTGGTGCCGGTGCTGCTGCTGGCCGGCTATGCCATGCGCCGCCAGTCCCGGCGCGGCTGGTCGGGCGGCGGGCTCGCGCTGATCGGCATCGCGCTGATGCTGCTGTCGCTGGGCCTGCTGGGCCATGCGACCGAGCCCCTGCGCGAATCCGCGGCCATGGCGGCCTTCCTGGCCATGCTGGGCAATGCCTGGCCGGTGGCGCTGGCCATCGCGGCGGGGCTGGCGGTGATCTGCTCGTCCTCGCTGGCGGTGGTGATGCTGGTGCTGTCGCTGGGGATGGAGCCGGCGCTGACCGTGGTGCTGGTGCTGGGCGCCAACCTGGGCGGGGCGATCCCGCCAGTGCTGGCCACGGCCGGGCAGGGCATCGCCGCCCGCCGCGTCGCCCTGGGCAACCTGGTCGTGCGCGCCGTCGGTTGCCTTGTCGCGTTGCCCTTGGCGGGCCAGGCGGCGCAGGTGCTGACCGCCGTGCCCCTGCCGGAAACCGGGCTGGCGGTCGAGGCGCATCTGGCCTTCAACCTGGTGTTGGCCGCGGCGATCTGGCCCTTCTCGGGGCTGGTCACGCGGCTGACCGGGCTGATCCTGCACGAGGATGAGGCGCCGCCGCCGATCGAGGCGCAGCTGCTCGACGGGCAGGCGCTGGACACGCCGGCGGTGGCGCTGGCCCGCGCCAGCCGCGCGGCGCTGGCCATCGGCGATGTGGTCGAACGGATGCTGCAGCAAGCCCACACCGCCTTCGACCGCGGCGACGACGCGCCGCTGGCCGAGGTTTCCGTGCTGGAAGAGCGGGTGGATCGCATGCAGCAGGAGGTGAAGAGCTTTCTCTCCCGCCTGGGCCGCGAGGCGGGCGAGGATCAGCGGCGCCAAGCCATCACCATCCTGGATTATGTCATCAACCTGGAACATGTCGGCGACATCATCGACAAGGGGCTCGGCCCCGAGATCCGCAAGAAGGCGGCGCTGGCCCTGCGCTTTTCCGACGAGGGCTATCGCGAACTCGACGGGCTGTTCCTGATGACCATCGAGAACCTGCGGCTGGCCCAGACCGTCTTCATGACCCGCGACCGCGACCTGGCGCGGCAGCTGATGGAGGAGAAGGTCGAGATCCGCCGACTGGAGCGCATGTCGGCGCAGCGCCACCTGATGCGGCTGCGCGAGGGGCGGGCGGAGAGCCAGCAGACCTCTTCGCTGCACCTGGACATCCTGCGCGACCTGAAGCGGGTGAATGCGCATATCGTCTCGGTCGCGCATCCGATCCTGGACGAGGCCGACCTGCTGATCGAAAGCCGGCTCAAGCGGGGCTGACGGCCGGATCGGGCGAAGCCATCGGGCTGACGCCGCCGGACCGTTCGCGGGCGCATCGCGGGTTGCGGTCCTGGCGGGAGCTGCTGTCCGGCGAGCCGCGCGGCCCGGACCGGCTGGATGGCCCGCCGTGCCGGGTGGTGGAGATGCATCGGTCGAGCGCGGGAAACCTTTATCCGGCGGGGTGGGCGTTTCGGTGCGCGGCCTTTGAACCCTTGCGCGGCGTGTGTCCAGGGATCCCGCGCGGCCGGCACGGGGCAGCCCCGGTCTTGGGCGGGCCGGTTCTCGGGGGCCGGCATGGCGATCCTGCCGGCAGGGGACGGGCGGCTTTCGCGCCGCGCTTTGCCGGGGCGCCGCGGCTGGCGCGATTCGCCCGCGGTGCCGGGCCCATGCCTGGGGGGTGCCGCGGGCAGCGGGGCTTGCGGCGGCGGTGCGGGCTTGCCATGCTTGGTCCGGTTTCGCTGCCCCGGAGAACGAGATGAAGACATGGATTGTCGCCCTGGCGCTGATGGCCGCGCCCGTTTCGGCCGAGGTGGTCGGCAAGGTCGGCGTGGATTGGGTCGGCAACGACATCATCGTCGAGGCCATCGCCGATCCCCAGGTGCAGGGCGTGACCTGCCACCTGGCCTATTTCGACCGTTCGGTGATCGACCGGCTGAGCCAGGGCAACTGGTTCGAGGATCCGTCGAACTCGGCCATCGAATGCAGCCGGACCGGCCCGGTCACGATCGGCGACATCCGCCGGGGGCCGAAGGGCGAGGACGTGTTCAGCGCCTCGCGCTCGCTGATCTTCAAGTCGCTGCGGGTCAAGCGGATCTATGACGAGGAAAACCAGGTGCTGGTCTATCTTGCCCATGCCGATCAGGTGAAGGAAGGCTCGGCCAAGATGTCGATCTCGACCGTGGCGCTGGAGCCGGGCGAGGCCTTGCCGGCCCGGTGAAACTGCGGCATTCGCAGCCCGCAGCCCGCAGCCCGCAGCCCGCAGCCCGCAGCCCGCAGCCCGCAGCCCGCAGCCCGCAGCCCGCAGCGCGGGCCTGGCCGGTGGGGGCCAAGCCGCAGCGCGAGCGTGGCCGTCGATAGGGCGGGCCCTGTGGCCCGGCGCTGCGGCCCCGTCCCGATGCGGAATGTCCCGGCCCTCGCGTCAACGCCAGGGCGGGCAGGTGGTTTGCGGCCCCACAGGTGGACAGCGGCGCCCGGTGGTTGTAAGAGCCGCGCCAAACAGGAACGGTGAGATGCGGATTCCGTCCAAGAGCGCGAAATACAGTCTGGGCCAGGTAGTGCGCCATCGCGAACATCCGTTCCGCGGCGTGGTGTTCGACGTGGACCCGGAATTTTCCAACACCGAGGAATGGTACGAATCCATCCCCGAGGAATCGCGCCCCTCGCGCAACCAGCCATTCTATCACCTTTATGCCGAAACCGAGGCGACCTATTACGTCGCCTATGTCTCCGAGCAGAACCTGGTGCCGGATCATTCCGGCGAGCCGCTGGAACATCCCGAGGTGACGGAGATGTTCGGCGAATTCCAGGACGGCCGCTATCCGCTGCAATTCGGCCTGAATTGAGGTCAGGCGTCCGGGGGGGCGGGCGCGGCTTGCGGCCCCGGATCGGCCACCGGAACGACGAAGGCCAGGAAGTTTCGCCGCCCCTCGCGGAAATAGCACAGCGAGGCGGTCAGTTCCTGGATCAGGAACCAGCCGAAGCCGCCCTCGGGCAGCAGCAGGATCGCCTCGGCATCCTGGGGCGGCGGGCCGGTCCAGGGCAGGTCGTGCATGTCGAGGCAGGAGGAGGGCAGCGGCCGGCCGTCATCCGTCACCGCGCAGGCGATGCCGCCGACATGGCGCGCGACGCAAAGGTGGATCAGCGGCGCATGCGGCCGGCCGCCCAGGCGCAGCGCCTCGTATCGGGTGCCGTGTTCGCAGATGTTGTTCAGCACCTCGGCCAACGCCAGTTCCAGCTTGGCGATGACCTCGTCCCCGGCGCTGCCGTCGAACCTTTCGCGCAGGAACAGCAGCGCGGCGCGCACCGTGGCGGGATCGGCGCGGAAGATGCGGTGGAACATCGGCTGGCGGGGTGGCGGGGGCTGGCGGAGCCGCTTTCCGGCCGGTTCGGGCGAAACGCTCATCTTTCGGGGCCTTCGGGGCGCGCGGCGGGGATCTCGGCGGACTTGCGGATTGTCAGCACGGTGTCCATCCGCGTCAGGTGGAACACCCGCTCGACATTCGGGGTCAGCCCGGTCAGCGTCAGCTTTCGCCCCGCGGGCATGGCCTTGTAGATCGCGATTACCGCGCCAAGGCCGGAACTGTCCATGAACTCGACCCCGCGCAGGTCCAGCGTCACCTGCGCGCCGCCGCCGGCGATCATGCCGCGCACGCGGTCCTTGAAGGCGGTGGCAATGGCGGCGTCGAGGCGTTTTTCATCGACGCGGATCGTCAGCCCGTCGGGCTGGGGCAGCAATGTCAGTTGCATTCTGGCTTCCGCTGTTTTCTGTATGCTCGCCCCCGTTCTAGACCGGCAATCGTTACCGGCCGGTAAGCGTCGCACGGATTTTCGCGCCGGAAGACGCGAAAATAGGGCGCATTTTCATGATCCTTGCGACCGGCACCGGCCCGGTCGGGAAAATCCGAGGAAGCGGATCGGGCCCGCCGGTCCGGCCCCCGCCGTTTACGCCTCGCCCTCCAGCATCCCGCGCAGCTCATAGACCAGGTCCAGCGCTTCGCGCGCGCTGATCATGTCGGGGTTGAGGCCGCGCAGGCGGTCCTCGACCGCCGAGGGCTTGGCCTTGGCCGCGGGCGCCGGGGCCGGGGCGGCGCGGAACAGCGGCAGGTCGTCGAGCAGCGCGGCGGGCTTGCCGGTGCCCTGCCGTTCGCCGCTTTCCAGCTGGTGCAGGATGTCGCGGGCGCGCTCGACCACCGCGGGCGGCAGCCCCGCCAGCCGCGCCACCTGCACGCCATAGGAGCGGTCGGCGGCGCCCTTCCTGACCTCGTGCAGGAAGATCACCTCGCCCTCCCATTCGCGCACGGCGACGGTGGCGTTCTCGACGCCGGGCAGGCGGGCCGACAGGCTGGTCATCTCGTGGTAATGCGTGGCGAAGAGCGCGCGGCAGCGGTTGGTGGCGTGCAGATGCTCCATCACCGCCCAGGCGATGGAAAGCCCGTCCCAGGTCGCGGTGCCGCGACCGATCTCGTCCAGGATCACCAGCGCGTGGTCGTCGGCCTGGTTCAGGATCGCCGCGGTCTCGACCATCTCGACCATGAAGGTGGACCGCCCGCGCGCCAGGTCGTCCGCCGCACCGACCCGGCTGAAGAGCTGGCTGACCAGCCCGATATGGGCGCGGCGGGCGGGCACGAAGCCGCCGGCCTGCGCCAGGATGGCGATCAGCGCGTTCTGGCGCAGGAAGGTCGATTTGCCGGCCATGTTCGGCCCGGTGAGCAGCCAGATCGCCGGGGTTTCGCCCTCGGTCAGGGCGCAGTCGTTGGCGACGAAAGCCTCGCCCTTGCGCTTGAGCGCACGCTCCACCACCGGATGCCGGCCGCCCTCGATCACGAAGGCGCGGCTGGCGTCGACCTCGGGGCGCACCCAGCCCTCGCCCGAGGCGAGGTCGGCGAAACCGGCGGTCAGGTCGATCTCGGCCATGGCGCGGGCCGCTTGTCCCACGGGGCCGGCCTGGTCCAGCACGGCGCGGGCCAGGCGGGCGAAGATCTCGCGCTCGATCTCCAGCGCGCGGTCGCGGGCGTTGAGGATGCGGGTTTCCAGCTCGGACAGCTCGACCGTGGTGAAGCGGATCTGGTTCGCGGTGGTCTGGCGGTGGATGAAGCGCCCGTTCAGCGGCGGGGCCAGCATCCGCTCGGCATGGGTCGAGGTGGTCTCGATGAAATAGCCCAGCACGTTGTTGTGCTTGATCTTGAGGCTCTGGACGCCGGTCTCGGCGATGTAATCGGCCTGCATCCGGGCGATGACGCCGCGGCCTTCGTCGCGCAGGCGGCGGGTCTCGTCCAGGTCGTCGTCATAGTCCGGCGCAACGAAGCCACCGTCGCGGGCGAGCAGGGGCGGCTCGGCCACCAGCGCCTCGTCGAGCAGGTCGATCAGCGCGTCATGGCCGGTCAGGTCGCGCGCCGCCTCGGCCAGCACGGCAATCTGGTCGCAGCCCAGCATGGCGGCGATGGCCGCGCCCTGCGTCAGCCCGGCGCGGATCGCGGCCAGGTCGCGCGGCCCGCCCCGCTCCAGCGCCAGCCGCGACAGCGCCCGGTCCATGTCGGGGGCGCGCGACAGCGCCTCGCGCAGGTCGGCGGTCAGGCGCGGGTCGTCCACCAGATGCGCGACCGCGGCCTGGCGGGCGTGGATTTCGCCCAGGTCGCGCGACGGTGCGCTGATGCGGCGTTCCAAGAGCCGCGCGCCCCCCGCCGTCACCGTGCGGTCGATGGCGGCCAGCAGCGACCCCTCGCGCCCGCCCGACAGCGCCTGGGTCAGTTCCAGGTTGCGGCGGGTTGCGGCGTCGATCTGCATGGAGCCGCCAAGCGCCTCGCGCACCGGCGGGCGGATCAGCGGCATCCGGCCCTTTTGCGTCAGCTCCAGGTAGTCGGCGATGGCGCCCATGGCGGCCAGTTCGGCGCGGGAAAACTGGCCGAACCCGTCCAGCGTCTCGACCTGGAACAGCGCGCAGAGCCGGCGCGTGCCGGCGGCGCTGTCAAAGCTCATCGCCGGCAGTTCGGTCAGCGCCGCGCCCGCCTCGGCGGCGGTCTCGTCCAGCCGCGAACCCTCGGCGGCCAGCAACTCGCGCGGGGCATGGCGGGCGAGTTCGGGGGCCAGCCGCGCCGGCGGGCAGGGCATGACGCGGAAGGCGCCGGTGGAAATATCGACCCAGGCCAGCGCCGATTCCTCGCGCACCGTGGCGAAGCTGGCCAGGAAATTGTGCCGCCGCGCCTCGAGCAGCGATTCCTCGGTCAGGGTGCCGGGGGTGACCAGGCGGACCACGTCGCGGGCGACCACGGATTTCGAGCCGCGCTTCCTGGCCTCGGCCGGGTCTTCCATCTGCTCGGCGATGGCGACGCGGAAGCCCTTGCGGATCAGCGTCAGCAGGTAGGACTCAGCGGCATGGACCGGCACGCCGC
This sequence comes from Paracoccus sp. FO-3, assembly GCF_006386455.1. NCBI lineage: Bacteria > Pseudomonadati > Pseudomonadota > Alphaproteobacteria > Rhodobacterales > Paracoccaceae > Paracoccus > Paracoccus sp. FO-3. The sequence goes on from NZ_VCBQ01000034.1 coordinate 29,351, forward strand.
ACATCGGGATCGGCTCGCCCAGATGCGTGCCGCGCTTGGTCAGCGCGATGTCGAGCGCGGCGGCAGCGGCCACCGCGTCCTCGAAGAACATCTCGTAGAAATCGCCCATGCGATAGAACAGCAGCGCGCCGGGGTTTGCATCGCGGATCGCAAGATACTGCGCCATCATCGGGGTGGGTTGGTCGCTCATGTCCAGCCTTGTCGCCTGCGGTCCCGTTCTTCTAGGGGATGCGCGGGCCGATGCAAACAGGATGCGGGCAAGTTGCGCCGGTGACGCAAGAATCCCGGTGACAGCCGCCTTTTGTTGCGGCATCGTCTGGCGGAAAACAGTCTTTGGGGCGAGGCGATGAAATCGTTGATTCTGGGCGCAATCATGCTGCCATTGGCGGGCGTGGCCGTCGCGGCCTGCCCGGATGTCTCGTTGATGCAGAATGCCGCGCGCGGCTGGATCGCCGGCCAGCGCCTGCCCGACCCCCTGGTGCGCACGCTCGAGGAGGGGGCCTGCGCCTATGCCAGCTTCCGCAGCGTGCTGGAGGCCGAGCTGGGCGCGCCGGTGGGGGTGAAGGTCGGCTTCACCTCTAAGCCGGTGCAGGAACGCTTCGGCGTGACCGAGCCGGTGGCGGGCGCGCTGTTTGCGCCCATGCTGCTGCCGGACGGGGCGCGGCTGAGCCTTGCGGGCAGCCGCGAGCCGTTCTTCGAGGCCGACCTGGTCGTGACCGTGGGCAGTTCCGCCATCATGCAGGCCCGCACCCGCGAAGAGGTGGCGGCCGCGCTTCGGGACGTGCGGCCCTTTGTCGAGCTGCCCGACCTGGCGCTGCAAAAGGACGTGGTGCCGACCGGGCCCCTGATGGTGGCCTATGGCGTGACGCCCTGGCGCGGCGTGCTGGGCCGCGGCATCCCGATCTCGGATCTGCGCGATCCGGTCGCCGACCTGGCGGCGCTGACGGTGAACCTGAAGCTCGACGGCAAGAGCGTCGCGACCGGCTCGGGCGAGATGCTGCTGGGCCATCCGCTGGACGTGGTGCTGTGGCTGGTCCAGCAGGGCGGCTATGAGCTGAAGCCGGGCTCGGTGATCTCGCTGGGCTCGCTGGGCGGCCTGCATCCCGCCCGGCCCGGCCACCGGATCGAGGCCGAATATCGCATCGGCGGCCGGGCCATGAAGGTGGGGCTGGCGCTGGTGCCCTGACCGGGCGGCTAGGGCAGGCTGGAAAAAACCTTTGCCAACAGGGGAGTTCCGTCGCAAGACTGTCACGGGGGGCCGCTAGGTGGCATCCAGCCGCCTATGGGGCGTGTTCTGGAACGGAGTTGACCAATGACCATTCAATCGACCGCGGCGGGGCTGGCCGCGCTGAGCCTGCTGGCGGGTGCGGGTGTCGCCTCGGCGCAGGATCTGGCGGCGCTGGAAGAGGCCGCCAAGGCCGAGGGCATGCTGACCACCATCGCCCTGCCGCATGACTGGTGCAACTATGGCGGCGTGATCGAGGGCTTCAAGGCGAAATACCCCGAGATCCAGGTCAACGAGCTGAACCCCGACGCGGGCTCGGCCGACGAGCTGGAGGCGATCCGCGCCAACAAGGACAACAAGGGCCCGCAGGCGCCCGACGTGATCGACGTGGGCCTGTCCTTCGGCCCGCAGGCCAAGGCCGAGGGGCTGATCCAGCCCTACAAGGTCGCGACCTGGGACACGATCCCGGACGATGCCAAGGACGCCGAGGGCTATTGGTATGGCGATTATTACGGCGTGATGGCCTTTGGCGTGAACAGCGACCTGATCGACGCGGCGCCGAAAAGCTGGAAAGACCTGACCAAGCCGGAATACGCCAACGCCTTTGCGCTGGCGGGCGATCCGCGCGCCTCGGCCCAGGCGATCATCTCGGTCATGGCGGCCGGCATCGCGAATGGCGGCGAGCCGGGCGAGGCCTCGGGCCAGAAGGGCATGGAACTGATGGCCGAGGTGAACAAGGCCGGCAATTTCGTCCCCGTCATCGGCAAGTCGGCGACCATCGCCCAGGGCGCGACGCCGATCGTCACCGCCTGGGACTACAACCTGCTGTCCTGGCGCGACAGCCTGAACGGCAACCCGCCGGTCGAGGTCGTCATCCCCGAGGACGGCGTGGTCGCGGGCGTCTATGTCCAGGCGATCTCGGCCTATGCGCCGCATCCGAACGCGGCCAAGCTGTGGATGGAATACCTGTATTCGGACGAGGGCCAGCTGGGCTGGCTGAAAGGCTATTGCCACCCGATCCGCTTCAACGACCTGGTTGCGGGCGGCAAGGTGCCGCAGGAGCTGCTGGACGCGCTGCCCCCGGCGGACGCCTATGAAAAGGCGATCTTCCCGACGCTGGAGCAGCAGGAGGCCAACAAGAAGGTCGTGACCGAGGGCTGGGACGCCACCGTCGGCGCGGCGGTCCAGGAATAAGGCGCGGCGGCCCCGCCCGCACCGGCGGGGCCGCCCCGAACGGGCGAGGCGGAATGAGACAGATCGGCTGGAACTGGCTGGGCGTCCTGCCCTTTTTCGCCTTCGCGCTGCTGTTTCTGGTGCTGCCGACGATGAACATCGTCATCGGCGCCTTCCAGAACCCGCAGGGCGAGTTCACGCTGGCCAACCTGGCTGGGCTCGCCTCGCCGCGGATCGTGTCGAGCTTTGCCATCTCGATCAAGATCTCGCTGGCCTCGGCGCTGCTGGGTTGCCTGATCGGCTTTGCCATGGCGGCGGCGGTGGTGATGGGGGGCGTGCCGGGCTGGATCAAGGGGCCGCTGATGACCTTTTCCGGCGTCGCCTCGAATTTCGCCGGCGTGCCGCTGGCCTTTGCCTTCATCGCCACGCTGGGGCGGGTGGGGCTGGTCACGACGCTGCTGCGGCAATGGTTCGGCATCAACATCTATGCCATGGGCTTCAACCTGCTGTCGTTCTGGGGCCTGACGCTGACCTATCTGTTCTTCCAGATCCCGCTGATGATCCTGATCATCACCCCGGCGCTGGAGGGGCTCAAGCGCGAATGGCGCGAGGCGGCCGAGGTCTTGGGCGCCAGCACCTTCCAATACTGGCGCATGGTGGCGCTGCCGATCCTGTTCCCGTCGCTTCTGGGCACCTTCGCGCTGCTCTTTGCCAACAGCTTCGGCGCGGTGGCGACGGCCTATGCGCTGACCGGCTCGTCGCTGTCCATCGTGCCGATCATGCTGTTCGCGCAGATCCGCGGCGACGTGCTGCAAGACCCGCACCTGGGCTATGCCATGGCCTTCGGCATGATCGTCGTCACCGGGCTGGCGAACCTCGCCTATGTCGTCATGCGCGCCCGCGCCGAGCGGTGGATGCGATGAGGCGGGTCTGGTCCTGGGCGGCGCTGATCGTCGGCGGGCTGTATTTCCTGCTGCCGCTGATCGGCACCATCGAGTTCTCGCTGCGGATGCGGCGCGGGGAATATTCGCTGGACGCCTATCGTTCGGTGCTGTCGGACCCGAATTTCCGCGCCACCTTCAGCTATTCGGTGGCCATGGCGGCTCTGACCATCCTGCTGGGGGTGCTGATCGTGGTGCCGACCGCCTATTGGGTGCGGCTGCGCCTGCCGCGGCTGCGCCCGGTGATCGAGTTCATCACCCTGCTGCCGCTGGTCATTCCGGCCATCGTCGTGGTCTTCGGCTATATCCGGCTCTACAACACCAGCTCGATCCTGCCGCTGACCGGCACCGCGTCGGGCACCAACCTGCTGCTGCTTTGCGGCTATGCCACGCTGGCGCTGCCCTATATGTATCGCGCCGTCGATACCGGGCTTTCCACGCTGGACGTGCGCTCGCTGACCGAGGCGGCGCAATCGCTGGGCGCCGGCTGGGCGCGGATCATCGGCCGGCTGATCCTGCCCAACGTGCTGGGCGCGGTGATGTCCGGCGCCTTCCTGTCCTTCGCCATCGTCATCGGCGAATTCACCATGGCGGCGCTGCTGAACCGTCCCGCCTTCGGCCCCTACATGCAGCTTCTGGGCGCGAACCGCGCCTATGAGCCGGCGGCGCTGGCGGTGATCGCCTTTGCCGTCACCTGGGGCTGCATGGGGGTGATGCAGCTGATCTCCCGCCTGTTCGGCACACGGATGCAAGCGAAATGACCTTCCTGACCCTCGACCACCTGCAGAAATCCTTCGGTGTGACCAAGGTGGTCCACGACTTCGACCTGGGCGTCGAGAAGGGCGAGTTCGTGTCCTTCCTGGGCCCCTCGGGCTGCGGCAAGACCACGGTGCTGCGCATGGTCGCGGGGTTCGAGACGCCGACGGCGGGCCGGGTGGTGATCGACGGGCGGGACGTGACGCGCCTGCGCCCGAACCAGCGCCAGATCGGCATGGTGTTCCAGTCCTATGCGCTGTTTCCGAACCTGACCGTGGCCGAGAACGTGGGCTTCGGCCTGCGCACCGCGGGCGTGCCGCGCGCCGAACGCGCCGGCCGCGTGGCCGAGATGCTGGCGCTGATCGGCCTGCCGGACCTGGGCGGGCGCTATCCCTGGCAGCTTTCGGGCGGCCAGCAGCAGCGCGTCGCGCTGGCCCGCGCGCTGGCGCCGCGCCCGCGCGTGCTGCTGCTCGACGAGCCGCTGTCGGCGCTGGACGCCAAGATCCGCGTCAGCCTGCGCAACCAGATCCGCGAGATCCAGCAGCAGCTGGCCATCACCACCATCTTCGTCACCCATGACCAGGAAGAGGCGCTGTCGATCTCGGACCGCATCGTGGTCATGCACCAGGGCATCGCCGACCAGACCGGCACGCCGGCGCAGATCTACAACCAGCCCGCGACCGATTTCGTGGCCGGCTTCGTCGGCACGCTGAACCGTTTCGAGGCCGAGGTGCTGGACCCGGCCCGCGGCCTCGTCCGCGTCGAGGGGGCCGAGATCGCGCTGGACCGTCCCTTGCCCGCCGGCCGCATCACCCTGGCGGCGCGGCCGGAAAGCCTGCGCATCGCCGCCGAGGGCATCCCGGCCGAGATCACCGGCGTCGAGTTCCTGGGCTCGGTCCAGCGGCTGCGGGCACGGGCCGCGGGACGCGAGGTGGTGCTGGACCGTTTCAACGAACCGGGGGTGGCATTGCCCCAGCCCGGCGCGCAGGTGCGCCTGGCGGCCGCGCAGGCCGGATGGCTGGTCCTGCCGGGCTGAGGGGCCGGGCCTATTTCCGGTTTTCGCCGCGGATGGCCAGCGCCCGGCGCAGGTGGCCGGGCAGGATGGCGAAGCCCTTGGCATAGCGCAGGAACAGCCGGCGCGGGTTGGACAGCATCCGCCACAGCCATTCCAGCTTGATCCGCCGCACCCATTGCGGCGCCCGGCGCTGGTGGCCCGACAGGAAGTCGAGCCCGGCCCCGATCGAGGCGAAGCCCACATCGCCAAGCGCGTCGCGGGCGCGGATGGCGAAAAGCTCTTGCCGCGGGGCGCCGAGCGCCAGGAAGCACAGCCGGGCGCCCGAGGCGCGAATGCGGGCGATGATCTGGGCCGCTTCCTCGCCCGTCGGGTCGAAGGGAAAGCCCGGCGCATGGGTCAGCGCGACGCGCAGCCCCGGCACCGCCGCCTGCATGCTGCGCGCGGCCAGCGCCAGCGATTCGTCGTTGCTGCCGATCAGCGCCACCGGCAGGCCGGCCCGCGCCGCCTCGGCGGCCAGGGGCAGCACCAGGTCCGAGCCGGGCGCCAGCGCCACCGGCCGGCCGGCGATGCGCGACAGCCAGACGATGGGGTTGCCGTCGGCGCAGACCAGGTCATGCGCGCCGTAGGCGCTGCGAAAGCGGGCGTCCTCGCCCAGCCTTTGCAGGTGGTCCACGTTGATCGTGGCGATGGCGAAGCCGCGCCCCTCGGCCAGCCGCTGCCGCACCGCGGCCAGCAGCGCGGAAGAATCCCGACAATTGACGCGGACGGCATTGCCGTCGGGAAAGCTGAAATGCATGATAAGCCCTCGGGTCCGGCCGGAATCGACGGCAGGATGTGTTGGCGGCGAGGGGATTGCAACGTCCTTCGCACCGCCGGTCGACAAGGCGGGGACGGGAGTCGGGCCATGCCCATATTGGCCTTCATGGTGCTGGTGACCTGGCCGGTGGTGGTGGCGGTGCTGTTCCAGCGCATGGAGCGGGCGCAGGCGATGATCTGGTCGATCTTTGCCGGCTACCTGCTGCTGCCGCAGCTGGTCGAGATCGACGTGCCCGCCTTTCCCGGCCTGAACAAACACATGGTCCCGGCGCTGGCCGCTGCCATCATGGTCTATTTCGTCACCAAGGAGCGCGCCCGCAACGAGCCCGCGCCGCCGCCCATGGGGCCCTGGGTGATGCTGCTTCTGGCGATGAACTTCGCCGCGCCCATCCTGTCGGCGCTGACCAATCCCGATCCGCTGATCGACGGCGTCAACTATCGGCCGGCCATGTCGATCAGCCAGGGCGTGGCCGACCTGATCGTGCAGACGCTGCTGCTGCTGCCCTTCTTCCTGGGCTACAAGCTGTTGTGGAATGCCAGGGGCGCCCAGCTATGGGCGCGCAGCCTGCTGCTGGGCGTCCTGTGCTATACCGTTCCCATGCTGATCGAACTGCGGATGAGCCCGCAGATCAACGTTTGGGTCTATGGCTATTTCCAGCACGATTTCGTCCAGACCATCCGCTATGGCGGCTATCGCCCCATCGTCTTCCTGGAGCATCCGCTGTGGGTGGCGCTGATGACGATGACCGCCTTCCTGGCCGCCATCGCCTTTGCCCGCAACGAGCCGACGCGGCGCAACATCCTGATTGCGGTCTACCTGGCCTGCATCGTCTTTCTGTGCAAATCGGCGGGGGCGCTGGTGCAATCGCTGATGGCGGCGCCGCTGGTGGCCTTTGCGCGGCCGCGCACGATGGTGCTGGTGGCGGCGCTGGTGGCCACCGCCGCCGTCTCTTATCCGACGCTGCGCACCACCCCGTGGATGCCGCTGCAGGGCATCGTCAACCTGGCCATGTCCATCTCGCCCGAGCGGGGGCGCTCGCTCGAGTTCCGGCTGATGAACGAAGAGGAGCTGCTGGAGCGCGCGATGGAGCGGCCGGCCTTCGGCTGGGGCGGCTGGGGGCGGTCGCTGTTCTACGATCCCTATAACGGCCGGCTGACCTCGGTCCCGGACGGGCAATGGGTGATCCTGATCGGGGCGCGGGGCATCTTCGGCTACCTGGCGCAGTTCCTGCTGCTGCTGACGCCGATCCTGGCGCTGCTGCGGGCGATGCCGGGCGGCCGGCATCCGCCGCGCAAGGCCGAGATGGTGGTGCTTGGCGCGATCTCGCTGATGCTGGCGATGAACATGCTGGACCTGATCCCGAATGCGACCCTGACGCCGCTGACCTGGCTGACCGCCGGGGCGCTGCTGGGCAATGCCCGCCGGCTGCGGCAGGGCGCGGCCGAGTCGGCCGATCTGCCGGCGGCCCAGCGGATTCTGCCTAAAAAGGCAGGCCTGCGGACGGTTTTATAGGTTGGTCCGAAGCGCGGGATTCGCTATGCCGGATACGCGCGCCAGTTGTTAAGTCATTGCTGCCCACAGGGGCATTCCACGAGTTCAATGAGGCACCGCATGGCCTTTGACAAACCCGCCGTCGAAGACGGTGATATCGCTATCATCGGCATGGCCGCCCAGTTGCCGGGGGCCGCGGGGATCGCCGAATACTGGGACAACCTGTGCCGGGGCGTCGAGGCGATCCGCCGCATCCCCGAGGCCGAGTTGATCGCGCGGGGCGAGTCGCGGGCGCGGCTGGCGGACCCGAACTACGTCCCCTCGGCCGCCGTGCTGGAGCAGTTCGACGAGTTCGACGCCGAGTTCTTCGGGCTTTCGCCCAAGGAAGCGGCGATCATGGACCCGCAGCACCGCAAGTTCCTGGAAACCTGCTGGCACGCGCTGGAGGATGCGGCGCATCCGCCCGAGCGTTTCGCCGGCAATATCGGCGTCTGGGCCGGCTGCGGCATGGGCAGCTATTACTACTGGAACGTCTGCTCGAACCGCGACCTGGTCGATGGCGTGGGCCATTTCCTGCTGCGCCATACCGGCAACGACAAGGATTTCCTGTCCACCCGCGTCAGCCATGTCTTCGACCTCAAGGGGCCCAGCATCAGCGTGCAGACCGCCTGTTCCAGTTCGCTGGTGGCGATCCACATGGCCTGCCAGTCGCTCAACTCGGGCGAATGCGACATGGCGCTGGCCGGCGGCGTGACCATCGAGCTGCCGCATGGCCTTGGCTATCTCTACAAGGAAAACGAGATCCTGTCGCCCGACGGCCATTGCCATGCCTTCGACCATCGCGCGCAGGGGACCGTCTTCGGCAGCGGCGCGGCGGTGGTGACGCTGCGCCGGCTGCGCGACGCGCTGGCCGATGGCGACCATATCTGGGCGGTCATCAAGGGCTCGGCCATCAACAACGACGGCGCGGCCAAGGCCGGCTACCTGGCCCCCAGCGTCGAGGGCCAGGCGCAGGCGGTGGCCGAGGCGCTGGTCATGGCCGGGGTTTCCTCGGACAGCATCGGCTATGTCGAATGCCACGGCACCGGCACCGCGCTGGGCGACCCGATCGAGGTCGCGGCGCTGAACCAGGCCTATGCGCGGGTTTCGGACGGCACGCGGCAGGGGCCGTGCCGCATCGGCTCGGTCAAGACCAATATCGGCCATCTCGACACCGCCGCCGGCAGCGCCGGGCTGATCAAGTCGGCCCTGGCGGTGCATCACGGGCAGATCCCGGCCAGCCTGGGCTACGAGGCGCCGAACCCCGCCATCGATTTCGAGGGCGGGCCGTTCCAGGTCAACGACCGGCTGTCGGACTGGCCGGTGCCGGGGCCGCGCCGCGCCGGGGTGAACTCGCTGGGTGTCGGCGGCACCAATGCGCATGTGATCGTGCAAGAGCCGCCCTTGGCCGAGGCGTCGGGGGAATCCGACTGGCCGTTCCACATCATCGCCGTCTCGGGCCGCAGCAAGGCGGCGCTGGACGCCAATTCGGCCGCGCTGGCGGGCTGGCTGGCGGCCAACTCGGCCGTGGACATGGCCGACCTGTCCTTTACCCTGACCCAAGGGCGGCGGCAGTTCGACCGCCGGCGCGTGCTGGTCGCGCATGATGCGGCCGAGGCGGCGCGGCTTCTGGCCGATCCCGACCCGCTGCTGGTCTTCGACCACCAGCAAGCCGGCGACCCGGCCGAGGCGGTGTTCATGCTGCCCGGCGGCGGTGCGCAATATGCCGGCATGGCGCGCGGGCTTTACGAAACCGAGCCGGTGTTCCGCGAATGGATGGACCGCGGCCTCGACCACATGGTGGCCGCGCATGGCGCCGACCTGCGCGCGCTGTGGCTGCCCGAGCCGGGGGCCGAGGCCGAGGCCGAGGCGGACCGGCGGCTCCTGCAGCCCTCGCTGCAACTGCCGCTGCTGATGATCACCGAATATGCGCTGGCGCAGCTGTGGATCAGCTGGGGCGTGACCCCCGCCGCGCTGATCGGCCATTCCATGGGCGAGAATACCGCCGCCTGCATTGCCGGGGTCATGTCCTTCGAGGATTGCATCGGCCTGGTGCGCCTGCGCGGCCTGCTGTTCGACCGGGTGCCGGCGGGCGGCATGCTGTCGGTGCCGCTGGCCCCCGAGGATTTCGCGGCCGAGCTGGCCGAGCTGGGGCTGGACCTGGCGGCGGTGAACGGGCCGGGCCTGTCGGTGGTCTCGGGTCCCGATGCCGCGCTGGACCGCTTTGCCGCGCGCATGGCAGCGCGCGAGGTGGAATGCCAGCGCATCGCCATCTCCATCGCCGCGCATTCGCGGCTGCTCGACGGGATCCTGGCCGAATTCCGCGCCTATCTCGCCTCGATCCCGCTGAATGCGCCGCAGATCCCGATCATCTCGAACCGCTCGGGCCAGCCCTTGACCGCGGCCGAGGCGACCAGCCCCGACTATTGGGTCGCACATCTGCGCGGCACGGTGCGCTTTGCCGATGGCATCGCCCATCTGGCGCAGGTGCCGGGGCGGGTGTTCGTCGAGGTCGGGCCGGGCCGCGCCATGCAGGCCATGGCCAAGGCGCATCCGGCGGTCGCCGCCAACCAGGTGATTTCCACGCTGCGCCACCGCGACCATGCGACCAGCGACGACAGCTATTTCATGGGCGCCCTGGCGCGGTTCTGGGCCTGCGGCGGGCAGATCGACTGGGACCAGGTCTGGGGCGGCGCGCGGCGCCGGCGCCTGTCGCTGCCGGGCTATGCCTTCCAGCGCAAGCGCTATTTCATCGAACGCGCCACCCATGCCGCGGCCGAGGCGGCCTCGGAACTGGCCCGGATCGACGCGCCCGCCGATTGGGGCTGGCGTCCGGCGTGGAAACTCGCCTCGCCGAATATCGAGATCGGGCTGCAGGGGCCGGTGGCGCAGGGCGCGCGGACCTGGCTGGTCTTTGCCGACGAGCTGGGCCTTGCCGCGCGCCTGACCGAGGCGCTGCGCGCCCGCGGCCAGCGCGTCGCCGTGGTCGAGGTGGGCGATACCTTCGCCGACAAGACGGTTGCGGGCGGCGACGGCCGTTTCCTGCTGCCGGTCGAATCCGATCGCGAGGGCTATGAGATGCTGCTGGCCGCGCTGGCCGGGCAGGACATGGTGCCCGACCGCATCCTGCACCTGTGGTCGGTGACGCAGGGGGCTAAGTTCCGCCCCGGCTCCAGCCTGCTCAACAGCCAGCTGGAGCGCGGTTTCTTCGGCCTGCTGCACCTGGCCCAGGCCATCGGCGCCGAGCTGCCGGATGCAAAGCTGGACCTGATCGCCATCTGCAACGACGCGCTGCGCGTCGCGGACGAACCCGCCCCGGTGCCGGAAAAGGCCACCGCCGCCGGGCCGATCCGCGTCATGCCGCATGAGATGCCGAATATCCGCGCCCGCCTGGTGGACATCCGCCTGCCGGCGAAGGGCCTGGACGCGCTGGCCGCCAACCTGCTGGAAGAGGCGCTGGCCCCCTCGGGCGCTGCCGTCGCCGCATGGCGCGACGGGCGGCGGTTCGAACAAAGCCTGGAGCGGGTGGCGCTGGAGGATGACGGCATGGCCGCCATCCCGCAGGGCGCGGCCTGCCTGATCACCGGCGGCTTCGGCGGCATCGGCCAGGCCATCGCGCGCGAACTGGCGCAGCGCGGCGGCGCGAAACTGGCGCTGACCACGCGCGGCCGCGTGGATTCGCCCGCCGTCATGGCCTCGGTCCGGCAACTGGAATCGCTGGGCGCCGAGGTGCTGGCGATCCGCGCCGACGTGACCAGCCCCGAGGACATGGCCCGCGCCGTGGCCGAGACGCGGGCGCGCTTCGGCAGCCTGGACGTGGTGCTGCACGCCGCGGGCGTGATCCGCGACAGCCTGATCGCGGCCAAGACCGACGACGAGGCCTGGGACGTGCTGGCGCCGAAGCTGCTGGGCACCCGCGCGCTGATCGAGGCGCTGGCGGACAATCCCGCGAAGCTGACGGTGCTGTTCTCCTCGACCTCCTCGGCGATCGCGCCGGCGGGGCAGGCGGATTACGTCGCCGCCAACGAATACCTGAACGCGGTGGCGCGCTCGGCACCGCAGGCGCTGGGCCGGGTTGTCGCGGTCAACTGGGGCGTCTGGGCCGATGCCGGCATGGCGGCGCGGGCGATGGGGCTGGACACGGCCTCGGCCGTGGCGGTGCCGCAAGGGCGGCCGCTGCTGGACGAAAGCCTGCCCATGCCGGGCGGGCGCGAGTTCCGCACCGCGCTGAAGATGCAGGACTGGATCATCGGCGGCCACAAGACCGCCCAGGGCCAGGCGCTGATGCCCGGCACCGGCTGGATCGAACTGGTGGCCGAGGCGGCGCTGGAATGCGGGCTGAGCCTGCCGCTGGCGATCCGCGACCTGGAATTCCGCCGCCCGGTGCTGGTTTCCGACACCGCGCTGGTCAGCACCCGCGTTTCGCCCGAGGGCGATGCCATGCGCATCGATATCCTGGACGATCCGCAGGGCGAGCCGAATGTCTCGGCCCTGGTCGCGGGCTTGCAGGAACCGGCGCCCGAGCCGCTGGCCGGCGGCGGGCCATGGGACCGGGACGGGCAGGGCGCGGCGCTGCCTTCGGCGCAGGAAGGCCGGATGGCGTTCGGCCCGCGCTGGCAGGTGCTGCGCCGCTTCCGCGTCACCGGCGACGAGGGCGTGGCGGAGCTGTCGCTTGCGCCCGAATACGCCGCCGAGGCCGGGGAATGGCTGGCGCATCCGGCGCTGATGGACATCGCGACCGGCTGGGCCATGCAGCTGATCAAGGGCTGGACGCCCGAGAACCTGTGGGTGCCGATGGGCTATGGCGCGATCCGGCTTTACGCGCCCTTGCCGGCGCAGGTGGTCAGCCGCATCCGCAATGCGGGCGAAAACACCGATGCGCAGGGCATGGCGCAATTCGACATCACCCTGGCCGCGCTGGACGGCACGGTCGTCGCCGAGATCCGCGGCTTTGCCCTGCGCAAGCTGGCGGCGGCCATCGCCGCCACGCCCGCGCGCAGCCAGCCGCCGCGCAGCCTGTCCCCGGCCGAGCGCCGCTTGCAGCACAACATCAGCCAGGGCATCCCGGCCGCCATCGGGCCTGCGATGCTGAGCCGGGCGATCTCGACCGGGCTTTCTCAGGTCTATGTCTCGTCGCTGGACCTGCCGGCTCTGATCGCCGAGGCGGGGGTGGTCGAGGATGCCGCGCCCGCCGAGGGCGGGTTCGAGCGTCCCGACCTCGACAGCGATTTCGTCGCCCCGGCGCCGGGCATCCAGGCGGAACTGGCGGCGATCTGGTCCGGGCTGCTGGGCATTGCCCAGGTCGGCGCGGCGGACAGCTTCTTCGACCTGGGCGGGCATTCGCTGATCGCGGTGCGCATGTTCGGGCAGCTGCGCAAGGCGTTCGGCGTCGACCTGCCGATCTCGACCCTGTTCGAGGCGCCGACCATCGCGCAGCTGGCCGCGCTGGTCGAGGAACGCACCGGCCCGCGCGAGCTGGTCTCGCCCGACAACGTGCGCGAATTGCCGGTCGCGGCCCGGCCGCGGTTCCGTTTCCTGGTCGACATGGGCGGGCGGGGCGAGGGCACGCCCTTCTTCATGGTCGCCGGCATGTTCGGCAATATCATGAACCTGCGCCAGCTGGCGCAGCGGCTGGGGCCGGATCGCCGCTTCTGGGGCATCCAGGCGCGCGGCCTGCTGGGCGACGACAAGCCGCATGAGGATTTCGCCGAGGCCGCCCGCGACTATATCGCGGAACTGCGCCAGGTGCAGCCGACCGGCCCCTATCTGATCGGCGGCTTCTCGGGCGGCGGGCTGACCGCCTATGAGATGGCGCGGCAGTTGCGCGCGGCGGGCGAGGAGGTGGCGATGCTGGTCATGCTCGACACGCCCCTGCCGCTGCGCGAGCCGGTCGGCCGCAAGGACCGGCTGATGATCCGCCTGGGCGAATTGTGCGAGGGGGGCGCGGGCTTCGTCTGGAAATGGCTGCGCGACCGCGTCGCCTATGAATTCCAGCGCCGCAGCAAGGCCAAGGCGGTCGAGGCCGAGGTCGGCGCCGAGGCGACCGGCGCCTTCCACGACCTGGCCATCGAGGCGGCCTTCCTGGCGGCGCTGCCCCGGATGCGGCTTTCGGTCTGGGACGGGCCGGTGGCGATGTTCCGCCCGCCGCTCGACAAGCGCTGGAAGGTGACGGGCGGGCGCTGGATCAATTCCGGCCGCGACTATGTGGTCGAGGACAACGGCTGGACGCCCTGGATGCCCGACCTGCGGGTGATCGAGGTGCCGGGCGACCACGATTCCATGGTGCTGGAGCCGAACGTGCGCCGCCTTGCCTCGGTCCTGCGCGAGATCCTGCGCGATGCCGATGCGGACGCCCCGGCAAGGATCAAGGCGGCAGAGTGACCATGGACCCCGATGCAGCCCCGCCCAGCGTTCATGTCATCGTGCTGAACTGGCGCACGCCAGAGATGTCCTTGCAGGCCGCCGAGGCCGCATTGCGCGAAATGCAGGGCATCGACGGCGGGTTGATCATCGTGGACAACGATTCCGGGGACGGTTCGTTTGAACGGATGCAGGCGGGCGTGCAGGCGCGCGGCTGGCCTTCGGATCGCGTCGCGGTGGTGCAATCGGGCTGGAACGGCGGCTTTGGCGCCGGCAACAACCATGGCATCCGCCAGGGCCTGCCGGACGGGCGCCGCGCCGACCTGGTCTATCTGCTCAATTCGGACGCCATCCCGCAGCCCGGCGCGATCCGGGCGCTGGTCGATTACCTGGGCGTGCATCCGCGGGTCGGGATCGCCTGCTCGCGGCTGCGCGGCACCGACGACATGCCGCACAGCACCGCCTTTCGCTTTCCCTCGGCCTTGGGCGAGTTCGAATCGATGAGCCGCACCGGGCCGATCTCGCGCCTGCTCAGCCGCAAGGTTGTCTCGCTGCCCCAGCCCCAGGTCTCGGGACGGGTGGACTGGTCGGCGGGGGCCTCGATGATGATCCGCATGGCGGTGCTGGACCGCATCGGGCTCTTCGACGAGGGGTTCTTTCTCTACTACGAGGAAACCGACCTGTGCCGCCGCGCGGCGCGGGCGGGCTGGCAGACGCATTACGTCGTCGAAAGCCTGGTGCTGCATATCGGATCGGTCAGCACCGGCATGAAGGAATGGAAGCGCGCGCCGGATTACTGGTACGATTCGCGGCGGCGCTATTTCGAGAAACATCATGGGCGGCTGGGTGCGCTTTGGGCCACGGTCGCCCATCTGGGGGGCGCGGGGGTGTTCCGCCTGCGCTGCCTTATGTCGGGGCGCAAGCCGGATGGGCCGCCGGGCCATCTGGCGCAGCTGACGCGCCACGCCTTTCGCCCGCAACCAAAGCCCGTTCATGTTGAAAAGGGTAAGCCATGACGCAATTTTCCGCGATTCTGGTGGGTAACGAATCCTTGCTGCGCCACGCGGCCGAAACGCTGCTGGCGCGCGGGCATCGCATCAATGCCGTGGTGACGCGCAATCCCGACCTGCGCGACTGGGCGCAGGGCGCCGGGCTGGCGGTCGAGGACCAGGACGCGCCGCTGCCCGCCGATGCGCCCGCGGCCGACTGGCTGTTCAGCGTCGCCAACCTGTCGATCCTGCGCCCCGAGATGCTGGCGCGCGGCCGGTTGGGCGCGATCAACTTCCACGACGGGCCGCTGCCGCGGCTGGCGGGGCTGAACGCCCCGGTCTGGGCGATCATCGGTGCCGAGCCGCAGCACGGCGTCACCTGGCACATGATCGAGGGCGGCGTGGACGAGGGCGACATCCTGACCCAGCGCCTGTTCGAGATCCGCGAGGACGACACCGCGCTGACGCTGAACGCGCGCTGCTTTGCCCGCGGGGCCGAAAGCTTTGCCGATGTGGTCGCGCAGCTCGAGGGCGCCGGCCCGCAGCGGCAGCGCCAGGATCTGTCGCAGCGGACCTATGTCGGCCGCGACAAGCGCCCCGAGGCGGCGGCGGTGCTGGACTTCACGGCTGCCGCGGCGCGCATTGGCGCCTTGGTGCGCGGCCTTGACCATGGCGGCTACTGGAACCCGCTGGCCATGCCCAAGGTCCGGCTGGCCGACCGCGTGCTGCTGGTCGCGGGTTTCGAGGGCATCGAGCCCGCCGTGGCCCCGCCCGGCACGGTGCTGTCCCATGACGGCGCCTCGGCGCTGATCGCGGCGGCGGACGCGGCGGTGCGGCTGCGCTTTGCCGGCGACTTGCCCCCGGTGGGCACGGTGATCCCGCCGCTTTCCAGCGAGGAGGCCGCGCGGCTGACCGACCTGGCCGGGCAGGCGGCGAAGCATGACGGCTTCTGGCGGGCGCGGCTGGCGCGGATGAACCCGGCGGTGCTGCCGGGCGAGGGCTCCGGTTCCAGCCAGCGCGTGCAGCTGATGCCCGGCGCGGGGCCCGAGCGGATCGCGCTGGCCGCCTCGCTGATGGCGCGGCTGGCGGGGCAGGCCGCCTTCGACCTGGCGCTGCGGCCCGCGGCCCAGCCCGAGGCGGCCGGGATCGTCGCCGACTGGCAGCCCCTGGCGGTCGAGGCGCCGGGCGAGCGCACGCTGGCCGATCTGGGACAGGCGCTGGCCGGGCAGATCGCCGAACAGGCCAGGCGCGGCTTCTTCATGGCCGACCTGCTGCACCGCGCGCCCGAACTGCGCGACATGGCCACGCCGGACCTGGCGATCAGCCTGGATGCCCGCGGCCCGGTCCGGGATGCGGCGCTGTGCGTGACCCTGACCGAAACCGGCGCCTGGCTGGACCATGATCCGGCCCGCGTCACGCCCGCGCAGGCGCAGCGGCTGGCCCGCGCGCTGGACGGCGGCCTGGCGCTGCCCGGCTCCACCACGCTGCGCGACATCCCCCTGATGGACGCGGATGAGCGCGAGGCGCTGCTGGTCGCCCGCAACGCCACCCAGGCCGAGGTGCGGCTGGCCTGCATCCACGGGCTGATCGCCGAGACGGCCGCGGCCGACCCGGATGCCGTGGCGCTGGCCTTCGAGGATCGCACCCTGACCCGCGGCCAGCTTGACCGCGCCGCGAATGCGCTGGCGGCGAAGCTGGTGGCGATGGGCGTGGGCCCGGACCAGCCGGTCGGGCTGTTCGCCCGCCGCTCGCCCGAGCTGGTGATCGGTGCGCTGGCGATCTGGAAGGCGGGCGGCGCCTATGTGCCCCTGGACCCGGACTATCCCGCCGACCGCATCGAGCTTTACATCCAGGACAGCGGGGCCGGGGTGGTGCTGGTGCAGGACGGGCTGGCCGACCGGCTGCCGGCGCATGGCGCGCAGGTGGTGGGCATCCCGACCGACCTGCCGCATGGGCTGGTGGCGGCGCCGGTCAGCGCCGTCGGGCCGCAGAACCTGGCCTATCTGATCTATACCTCGGGCTCGACCGGCCGGCCCAAGGGGGTGATGGTCGAGCATCGCAACGTCGCCAATTTCTTCGCCGGCATGGACGCGGTGATCCCGCACCGGCCGGGCGATGCCTGGCTGGCAGTCACGAGCCTGTCCTTCGACATCTCGGTGCTGGAGATCTTCTGGTCGCTGGCGCGCGGCCTTCGGCTGGTGATCGCGGGCGAGGAATCGCGGCTGGCGGTGTCCTCGGTCCCCGCCCAGCCGCGGCGCGAGGTTTCGGGCGGCATGGATTTCAGCCTGTTCTATTGGGGCAACGACGACGGGCCGGGGCCGAAGAAATACCAGCTGCTGCTGGAGGGCGCGCGCTTTGCCGACCAGAACGGTTTCGTCGCGGTCTATACGCCGGAACGGCATTTCCACGCCTTCGGCGGTCCCTATCCGAACCCGGCGGTTTCGGGCGCGGCGGTGGCGGCGGTGACGAAGAACATCTCGGTGCGCGCCGGCAGCTGCGTGCTGCCGCTGCACCACCCGGCCCGCGTGGCCGAGGAATGGGCGGTGATCGACAACCTGACCTCGGGGCGGGCGGGGCTGGCCATCGCCTCGGGCTGGCAGCCGGACGATTTCGTGCTGCGCCCGGAAAACGCGCCGCCGAACAACAAGGCGGCGCTGGCCCAGGGCGTCGAGCAGTTGCGCCGGCTGTGGCGCGGCGAGGCGGTCGAGTTCCCGCGCAAGGACGGCAGCATGTTCGGCGTGGTGACGCAGCCGCGCCCAGTGCAAAGGGAACTGCCGCTGTGGTTGACCGTTGCCGGCAACCCGGAAACCTGGATCGAGGCCGGGCGGCTGGGCATGAACGTGCTGACCCACCTGCTGGGGCAAAGCATCGACACGGTGGAAAGCCGCATCAAGGATTACCACGCCGCGCTGCGCGAGGCCGGCCATGATCCGGCGCGCTTCACCGTCACGCTGATGCTGCATACCTGCCTGGCCGAGGATCGCGAGACCGCGCGCGAGATCGCCCGCGAGCCGATGAAGAACTACCTGAAGAGCGCCGCGGCGCTGGTCAAGCAATATGCCTGGGACTTCCCGGCCTTCCGTCGCCCGGCTGGCATGACCAACCCGATGGCCATCGACCTCGGCTCGCTCTCCGAGGAAGAGCTGGACGGCATCCTGGAATTCGCCTTCCTGCGCTATTTCGAGGATTCGGGCCTGTTCGGTTCCCTCGAGGACGGGATCGCGCGGGTCGAGCAGCTGAAGGCCATCGGCGTGGGCGAGATCGCCTGCCTGATCGACTATGGCATCGCGCCCGAGCAGGTGATGGCCGGCTTTCCGCTGCTGGCGCGGCTGCGGGCCGAGGTGAACCCGCATGGCGCCGAACCCGAAGAGGGCGATTTCTCGATCGCGGCGCAGATCCGGCGCTGGAAGGTGACGCATCTGCAATGCACGCCCAGCATGGCGCGCATCCTGGTTTCGGACCCGCAGGTGGCGGCGGCCATGGCCGGGCTGACATGCGTGATGGTGGGCGGCGAGGCGCTGTCGCCCTCGCTGCTGGCCGAGATCAAGGCGGCGACGCGGGCGCGGGTGCTGAACATGTATGGCCCGACCGAGACGACGATCTGGTCCACGGTGGCCGACCTGAGCGACGGCGGCGCGGTGACGCTGGGCGGGCCGATCGCCAATACCCAGGTCTATGTGCTGGACGGCGACGGCGTGCCGGTGCCCCCCGGCGCTCAGGGCGAGCTGTGGATCGGCGGTCATGGCGTGACCCGCGGCTATTGGCGGCGCGAGGATCTGACCGCCGCGGCCTTTCGCCCCGATCCCTTCGTGCCGGCGGATCGCGCCGCGCCTTGGGGCGCGCGCATCTATCGCACCGGCGACCTGGTGCGCTGGCGCGAGGATGGCGGGCTGGACTATATCGGCCGGGCCGACCACCAGGTGAAGCTGCGCGGCTTCCGCATCGAGCTGGGCGAGATCGAGGCGCAGTTGGCCAGCCTGCCCGGCGTGCGCGAGGCGGTGGCGCTGGTGCGCGAGGACGTGCCCGGCGACAAGCGGCTGGTGGCCTATGTCACCGGCGCGGCCGAACTGTGCGAAAAGGCGCTGCGCGAGGCTCTGCTTGCGCATTTGCCGGCGCATATGGTGCCGGGGCGGATCCTGCGGCTTGAGAAGATGCCGCTGACGCCGAACCGCAAGATCGACCGCAAGCATCTGCCGGTGCCGGGGGCCGTCGCACAGGCTCCGGCGGGGGCGGCGCCGGCGGCGGCCATCGAGGCCGCCACCGCCGCTGCGGCTGTCGCCGCAAGCGCCGCCCCGACCGAGGATCTGGCGCAGGCGGTGCAGGCGCTGTGGTCCGAGGTGCTGGGCGTCGAGCAGATCGGCCCGCGCGACAATTTCTTTGCGCTCGGCGGGCATTCGCTGCTGGCGATCCAGCTGCACCGGACCATGCGCGACCGGCTGGCGCTGCCGCGGCTGGGGGTGACGGACATCTTCCGCTTCCCGGTCATGGCGGATTTCCTGAAGCATGTCGCTTCGCTGGCGCCGCTCGGCACGGTCGCCGCCCCGGTGGCGCCCGCACCCGCGCCGGCGCCGGCAGCGGTGGTGCCCGAGCCTGTGCTGGCGGCCGAGGATGCCATGGCCCGGCGCCGG
>NZ_VCBQ01000035.1:0-46259 GCF_006386455.1 Paracoccus sp. FO-3
CGACGGCGTGGTGTTCTCGGGCGGGGAGCCGACGCTTCAGCGCGGCCTGCCCGAGGCGTTGCGGGCGGTCCGGGCCCTGGGGTTCAGGACCGGCCTGCACACGGCCGGCCCCTACCCCGCCCGGCTTGCGGCGGTGCTGCCGCTTTGCGACTGGGTCGGCTTCGACGTGAAGGCGCCGTTTTCCGGCTATCGGCGGGTGACGGGCGCAACCGGCAGCGGCGACAGGGCCAGGGAAAGCCTGCGGCTGCTGCTGGCCAGCGGCACGGCCCACCAGGTGCGCACGACGGTCGATCCCACCCTGATCGACGGGGCGGCCTTGGCGCGGATGGGCGCGGAACTGGCGGCGCTGGGTGTCGCCGACCATGTCCTGCAGCCCTGCCGCAGCACCGGAACACCCACGAGCCGTCCGGTGCGCAAGGGCTGAAAGCCGGCCTTGGGGGCCGGCATGCCGTGGCGAAGGAACCGGGGGCAGCGGGCTCGTCTATGCCGACGGTATCGACCGCATCCGGCCGGTGGGCTCGGGCCGAACGGCTATCTTTGCGGCCGGCCGGAGCCGTGCCCGATGCCTTCCTCACCTCCGGCCTCTGCCGATGCGGGTGTCAGCGAAAGCCCGGCGGGCAGGTTGTCCGGTTTCAGATACCCATGGCAAGCAAAATTGATGATGGCCGAGGTGACATCTTCCACCGAATGCCGCCCGCCGGGGCGATACCACTTATACATCCAGAGCGTCATCCCCAGAATTATGCTTGCAGCTATATGAGGATCGACATCCACGAAAACCCCCTTTTCGACGCCCTCCCGATATATCTGCTCTACCGTGCGCAGGTATGATTTCTTGACTTCCCGGACCTGGACCAGCGCGCTTTCCGGAAGCTCGGATTCGTTTTCGATATATACGGCAAGGTCGGCCATGTTCGAGGAAAACATGTCGATCCGGCCGCTCATGATCCTGACCAGCTTTTCATGCGGGCCAATATCCATTTCCAGGATTTCATTGAGCTGCGCCGTCGACATCTCCATGAATCTCTGGTGTATTTCCAGAAGGATGTCGGACTTGCTCTTGAACCAGTAATATATCGCGGGCCTGCGCACGCCGAAGTGGTCGGCAACCTCCTGGAGACTGGTGCCGCGATACCCCTTCTTTCGGAACAGATCCGCCGAAACCCGCAAAATTTCGTCCCTGGTCAGGTTGGGCCGCGCATTCGGAGTTCTTGAGATCGGCGTCATGGTCGTGGCTTCTCGTCATCAAGGAATTATTGTTGCTCGTCCGTCGCGCGGCCATGATGGCATTTGCCCCATGAACAGCGCCCATTGATCTTTCGGGCGACAGTTTCCCTGCCGAGCCATGCAACCCCGCTTGAACTGCGCACAGATCGGTTCTCAATCTCGTTTTTCGGACGACGGCTGTCCTGGTTGAACCGCCAGCAACCGGGTCGTTTCGTTCGGTTCACCTTATAATCGTCGAGGATCAGGGGGCTGTTATAAGGAAGGATCACCGGACCGAACCTAACCGCCCGAGGCGCGACTGGCAAGCGCCCAGCCGCCGCGGGGCGGAAGGTCGCGCCGAGGATTCCAGCATCAGAGGCCCTGACGGAGAGAGGTCCCCCTGCGGAATACTACCTAGCGAAAACAGTAAACTAACTTCATGATGGTCAGCCCTGCGCCGCGACATGAGACCTGGGCGGCTCCGCGGTATACGCCCAAAGATTCCGCCCTGCAAAATGATGTTGACACGAATCGAAACGAGGTTTACTTACTAGAAAGTAAGCGTGGGGGAGATGTGGATGAGCCCGCAGGGATAGGCTGCGCCCGGCGGGAAACCGACCGGAAGGCGATCTCTGCAATTCGGAAAGTTTAGGCGTATCCTTAATACGGATATGCGCCCGACCATTTCGGTTGCGCAGACCGAAAAATACGAGATGGCTTCCTGCGACAACTATGACGTCATTGGCGCGAAAAGCCGCGCCGTATTCGCATATCGAAGACAAGTGCCCGAATGGCCTTGTTCGATAACCCCTCCCTGGGATTGACAGGGAACCTTGCCCACCTTCTTGCTGACGATCGCCGCCGCTTCATGCGGGCGATGTGCTGCATCCTTGATCCCCGCCAGCATTGCCAAAAACCCTGCCTTGCCGGCGCTTTGCAAAATTTACAAAAACGGCATCAAATTCCGTATTGCAAAACACATTTCCTAAAAGTAATTTCCCCAAGGAAGGCGACCTGCCGGGCCTCGGCCGCGCGCTTTCCGCGCCAAAGCGAAGGGCGCGCCCTGCCCCGCCGGCAGGTTTCTTGCATTTCATCTTGGGGAGGAGAAAGACATGAAACAAACCATCTCGCTGGCAAGGACAGCATTGCATGCGGGAACGGCGATGGCGTTCCTTGGCATGGCGGCCGGTTCGGCCGCATATGCGCAGGAGGTGACGCTCAAGCTGGGCAGCGTCCTGCCCGCCGGGCACTATATCCACCAGCACCTGGTCGATGTCTTCATGGCGGATGTCGAGCAAAAGACGAACGGCGCGATCAAGTTCGAAAGCTATCCCGCCGCGCAGCTTGGCAAGGACGTGCCCGCCACCATGGGCAGCGGCTTGCTGGACCTGGGCGTCGTCATCACCGGGCATCATGCGGCCAAGTTCCCGCTGTCCTCGGTCGGGGAACTGCCGGAAGGCGCCGGAAGTGCCTGCCAGGGCTCGGCCAAGATGTGGGCGCTGACCCAGCCCGGCGGCATCCTGGACCAGGCGGAGTTCGCGCCCAAGGGGCTGCGCGTCCTGAACGCCAACATGCTGGCCCCCTATGTGCTGTTCACCGGCAGCCGCAAGGTCGAAAAGCTGGACGACGTGCGCGGCCTGAAGATCTGGTCCAGCGGCCCGGCGGCCGAAAAGGCCATCGCCGAGATGGGCGGCGTGCCGATCAAGGTCTCCTCGACCGAGCTTTACGATTCCGCTACCCGCGGCACCGTCGACGGCGCCGTGTTCCCCTATTCCGGCCTAGTCCAGTACGAGCTTGAGCCGGTGCTGAAATATGCGGTCGACGGGGTCAACTTCGGCTCGGGCGTGTTCTTCATAACCGTCAACCAGCGCAGCTGGGACCGCCTTACCGAGGAACAGCGCGCGGTGATGAGCGAGGCGGCGCTGGCCGCGCAGCAGTCGTTCTGCGCCTATATCGATGAAAACAACAGCGAGCTTCGGGACCAGGTCGCGGCGCGGGACGGCTATACCGTCACCACCCTGGAAGGCCCCGCCCAGGAGGAATTCGTCGAACGGCTGAAGCAGGGCGCGGTCCACTGGGCCGGGGTCATGGACAAGGCCGGCCTGCCGGGCAGCGAGGTGCTGAGGGCGCATCAGGAAGCCGCAGCCGATTGACGCGACAGCGGCCGGTCCCGCCGCGACATCCGTTGCGGCGGGACGGATCTCTTGTCGCCGGGGCATCAACGCAAGGGCAGGGCATTGGAAGAATTCGACTATGTTATCATCGGCGCCGGCAGCGCGGGCTGCGTCCTGGCGCATCGGCTGACCGAGACGGGCAACCATAGCGTCTGCGTGATCGAGGCTGGCCCGCCGGACCGCAACCCCTTCATCCATATCCCCGCCGGATATGTGAAGAACGTCATGAACAAGGATCTGACCTGGGGCTTCGTCAGCCAGCCGGTCCCCGGCATCGGCGGGCGCTCGGTGGGGCTGCCGCAGGGCAAGACGCTGGGCGGCTCCAGCGCCATCAACGGCATGGTCTACAATCGCGGCCAGCGGGCCGACTATGACGGGTGGGCGCAGCGCGGCAATCCGGGCTGGAGCTATGACGACGTGCTGCCCGCCTTTCGCCGCTCGGAAAAGCGGGGCGGCGCTGCCGATCAGGACTATCGCGGCACCGACGGCCCCCTGACCGTGACCGACCCGGCCTTCGACAGCCCGCTGTGCCGGATGTTCGTCGAGGCGGCCAGGGAAATGGGCATCCCCGAGGTCGAGGATTACAACGCCGCCGCGCAGGAAGGCGTCGGCGGCTTCCAGTTCACCATCGACCTGTCGGGCCGGCGCTCGGTCCGCATGAGCACGGCCCGCGCCTTCCTGCATCCGGCCGAAACAA
The DNA here is from genome assembly GCF_006386455.1 of Paracoccus sp. FO-3. Lineage (NCBI taxonomy): Bacteria > Pseudomonadati > Pseudomonadota > Alphaproteobacteria > Rhodobacterales > Paracoccaceae > Paracoccus > Paracoccus sp. FO-3. Next base: position 4,078 of record NZ_VCBQ01000035.1, read on the forward strand.
CCGGCCGGGTCTCGGTGCGGACCCATGCCTATGCGGCGCGCATCCTGTTCGATGGCAAGCGCGCCATCGGCCTGCGCTATCATGCCGGCGGCCCGCATGGCACGCCGAGCGAGGTGCGCGCCCGGCGCGAGGTCATCCTGTCGGCGGGCGCGCTGAACAGTCCGCGGCTGCTGCAGATCTCGGGCATCGGCGATCCTCGGCATCTGCGCGGGCTGGGGGTGGACCCGGTCGCCGCCCTGCCCGGCGTGGGCGCGAACCTGACCGACCACTACCAGGTGCGCGCGGCGGTGCGGCTGAAGGGCATCCGCACCGTCAACGAACGCGGCCGGGGCCTGGCGCTGGTTTCGGAGGTCGCGAAATGGGCCCTTGGCAGCCGCGACACCATCCTGGGCATGGGGCCGGTGCCGATGCGGGTCTTCATGCGCTCGGACCCGGCGCTGGATGCGCCCGACCTTCAGCTTTCCTTCACCCCGGCCAGCTATCGCGAAGGGGTGGCGGGGCTTCTGGACCGCTATCCGGGCATGACCTGCGGCGGCTACATGCAGCGCCCGGAAAGCCGGGGCTGGGTGCGGGCCGTGTCCACCGACCTGGCGGTCCAGCCCGAGATCCAGCCCAACTACCTGGCGACGGAACGCGACCGCATGGCCATCGTCCAGGTGCTGAAATACGCGCGGCAACTGCTGGGCGCGAAAAGCTTCGCACCCTATTACGTCCGCGAGGAATTTCCGGGCGACAAGGTCTCGACCGACGACGAGATCCTGGACTTTGCCCGCCAGTTCGGCGGCACCGCCTTTCACCATTGCGGCACGGCCCGCATGGGGCCGGCCAGCGATCCGATGGCGGTGGTGGACGAAAGGCTGCGGGTGCATGGGATCGAGGGGCTGCGCGTCGTCGATGCCTCGATCATACCGGCGATCATCTCGGGGAACACGAACGCGCCCACCATCATGATCGCCGAGAAGGCGGCAGAGATGATCCGCGCCGACAACGCCGCCTGACCTGCGGCCGCGCATCGGCCCGCGCCTTTGCGCCTTGCGGACGGGCCCGTGGGGGCGCCGCAAGCCGTTGTTGCGGCGCAGAGCGGAGGCTGTGTCGAACACGTTGCGGCATCAAGTTTCGCTTTGCAAAACATGTTGACGCGAATCGGGATTAGATTTACTTACTCGAAAGTAAGCAAAGGAGACGCGGATGATCCCCCAGCTTGCCAGGAATGGATCCACCTGGACGAAAAGATCGGTCGGGCCCTGCGATTGTCAACGAAGATTGGGCTGGCGGCGGCTTTCCGAAACCGCGGCCAATCCGCAAGGCGAGGATGCCCAGGAACATGGAAATCCCTCGGCAATATCCGCGCCCCATTCCGCATGAAACCGGGCGGCAAGGACAGGCAATCGCAAGGCAGGAGGAGGATTATGGATATGAATGAGCAGGTGCTTGCCGATTTGTCGGCATTCGTGGCCGATACACGCTTCGAGGATCTGCCTGCGGCGGTCGTGGATGAAACGGTTCGGATCATTCTCGACTCGGTCGGCTGCGGCATTGCCGGGACGACGCATAAGCGCGGCCAGATCGGCATCGATTACGGGCGGATGCAGGCCGGGACGGAGGCGACGATCCTGGGGACCGGCCATCGCGCCTCGATCCTTGGCGCCGCCTTCGCCAATGCCGAGTTGATCAATGCGCTGGACCATGACGCGGTCCTGCCGCCCGGCCATGTCTGCCCCTATGTCCTGCCCGGCGCACTTGCCCTGGCCGAAACCCGGCATGCCAGCGGCCGCGAGCTGATCCTTGCGACCGCGCTGGCGCACGAGATTTCCTGGCGCATCGGCAAGGCGATGGATTACCTGCGCGACATCCGGGACGGCAAGGTCGAGCCGCCGCCCGTCTGGGGTTTCGCCAGCACGATCTTCGGCGCGGCCGCCGCCATTTCCAAGCTTCAGGGCCAGCCCGCCGAGGTCGTCGGCAATGCGCTGTCGATCGCGGCGATGATCTCGCCCGTGAACGCGGCGGCGTCCTGGCGCCAGCACGCCCCGCCGACGACGATCAAATACATGCTGGGCGGCTGGCTGGCCCATGGCGCGATCACCGCCGCGCATATGGCGGGCTTCGGCCATCGCGGCGACCGGCAGATCTTCGAGCCGGAATACGGCTATCCGCGCTTCATCGGCACCCGCCGCTGGGAACCCGAACATATCCTGGACAAGCTTGGCAGCGAATGGCGCTTTCCGTCCGAAAGCTCGTTCAAGCCCTATCCGCATTGCCGTGTCCTGCACCCGCCGCTGGACGCGCTGAACCAGATCATCGACCAGAACCGGATCACGCCGGACGAGATCGAAGGCATCAAGGCCTGGGTCGAGGGTTTCCTCGAACGCCCGCTGTGGATGAACCGCGACATCACCGACGTGACGGATGCGCAGTTCAGCATCGCGCATGGCCTGGCGCTTGGCGCCCATCAATTCCTCCGCGGCCCGGAATGGCAAAAGCCCGAGAGGGTCTATGACCCCTCGGTCATGCGGCTGATGGAGAAGGTCGAGCATGTGATCCACCCGGATTATGCCGATTCGCTGACCAAGGACCGCGCCAGCCGCCCGACCCGTGTCGAGGTCCGCGCGCGCGGCCAGGTCTTCGTCGCCGAGCGCAGCCACCCCAAGGGCAGCGGCGCGCCGGGCAGCGACAGCTACATGACCACTGCCGAACTGGTCGAGAAGTTCCGGGTGAATGCCGAAGCCGTCCTGGCGGAGGGCCGCGCACGACAGCTCGCCGACCGGCTGCTGGACCTGGCCGATGCCGACGACGTCTCGGCTGTCGTCAAACTGGCCGGCACAGGCTGAACGGGGCTGGTCTTGCCGGCGGTGCGGGGCGGCGCATGGGCCCGGCAGGACAGGCAGGACTTCGCGCGGGAAAGGCTTTCCCCAGGTCGCCGCCGAACGGGGTGGTCCGAACCGGCTGCCCCGAGGGGAACGATCGACCCGTTTTCGGGCCGCGTATGAAACTGCTGCAGCGCAGGGAGGATGAAATGCCGCGTTTCGACTTTATCGTGTTCACGAATTGCAAGGAAGGCACGGACGAGGAATTCAACGACTGGTATACGCATCAGCATCTTCAGGACGTGATGCGCATTCCGGGCGTGGTCAGCTCCCAGCGATTCAAGCGCAGCGAGCACCAGCGCGATCCCGGTCCGTTCGAATGGAATTACCTCGCCATCTATAATTGCGATACCGACAACGTTCAGGACATCATCGGCCAGATCCGGGCGCGCGTGAATACCGATGCGATGCCCATATCGGACACGCTTGCGGAAAAGCGCTTCTTCTGCGTCTTCGAACCGATCACGGATATGCAATATCCGAAAGAATAAGCCAATCGCCCCCGCATGCCCATGGCGCTTGAATGCCAGGCCGTGGCGGAGAAACACGCGCCCCTTTTCAATTGACCAACACGAGGATTCCCATGGAGAACATCCTGACCCCCGACCAGCAGGAGATTCGCGACGCCGCCCTGCGCATCGCGTCGAAATTCGGCCCCGACTACTGGCTGGAACGCGACCGCGAGGGCGGCTTCCCCGAGGCCTTCTATCGCGCCTGCGCCGATGACGGCTGGCTCGGCATCGCCATGCCAGAGGCCTATGGCGGCGCCGGCCTTGGCATCACCGAGGCGGCGATCTTCTTGCAGGCCATGGCGGAATCGGGCGGCGCGGTGCAAGCCGCCTCGGCCATCCACCTCAATATCTTCGGCCTGCAGCCCATCGTCCTCTTCGGCACCGAGGAACAGCGCCAGCGCATGCTGCCGCCGATGATCCAGGGCAAGGTCAAGGCCTGTTTCGGCATCACCGAACCCGATGCCGGGCTGAACACCACCAAGCTCAAGACCCGCGCCGTGCGCCAGGGCGACAAATACGTGGTCAACGGCAAGAAGGTGTTCATCTCGACCGCGCAGGTGGCCGATTACATCATGCTGCTGGCCCGCACCACGCCGATCGAGGAATGCAAGCGCCCGACCGATGGCCTCAGCATCTTCTACACCAAGCTCGACCGCAGCCGCATCGAGGTGCGCGAGATCGACAAGATGGGCCGCAAGGGCATCGACACCAACGAGCTGTTCATCGAGAACCTGGAAATCCCCGCCGAAGATCTGATCGGCGAAGAGGGCCAGGGCTTCCGCTACATCCTGCACGGGATGAACGCCGAGCGCATCTTCGTGGCCGCCGAATGCATCGGCATCGGCCGGGCGGCGAACGAGCGCGCGGTGCAATATGCCAAGGAGCGCGTGGTCTTCGACCGGCCCATCGGCCAGAACCAGGGCATCCAGCACCCCTTGGCGCAGAACTGGGCGAACCTGGAGGCAGCGAACCTGATGATGCTGCATGCCGCAAGGCTGTGGGACGAAGGCAAGCCCTGCGGTTCCGAGGCGAATGCGGCCAAGCTTCTGGCCTCGCAGGCGGCGGTCGAGACCTGCAAGAACGCGATGCTGACCCATGGCGGCTATGGCTATGCCAAGGAATACCATGTCGAGCGCTTCATGCGCGAGATCATGATCCTTTATATCGCCCCGATCACCCCGCAGCTGATCCTGTCCAACATCGCCGAGAAGAAACTCGGCCTGCCGAAGTCGTATTGAGGGCGTGCTGCCCCCGGCGGATCGTCGCCGGGGGCACGGCCCAGGAAAGCTCGGGAAGAAAGAGCGATCCCAAAGAGCAAGCTGCTTGCCGCCATCCGCATTCTCGGGCTGGGTGCCATGTCCGGGCACGCCATGCGGGAACGCTGCCGCGCGCCTCGCTGCGAAAAGCGGCATCGTCCCCGGCGAAGGATCGAGCGAAGACCAGGCGGGGCATGCAGTTCCGCGAGGAAAAGCCCGATTCCGGCAACACGCCACTGGGCCTTTTACCCACGATGCCAAGGGGCCTCACGCGGGCGGCGGCAGGGGTGGCATAGGTCGTAGCCTGTTACCCGCAATGCCAGCGCGCCTCACTCTTTCCGCAGGATCTTCTCCATCGGCTTCCCCTTGGCCAGTGCGTCGACCAGCTTGTCGAGATAGCGGATCTCGCGCATCACCGGGTCTTGGATCTTCTCGACCCGGACCCCGCAGACCACGCCCCTGATCCGCGCGCACCGGGTTCACAGCCTCGGCAAGGAAAGTCTCGAAATCCGTCCGGTCTTTCAGCCGGGCCGCCAGTTCCTCTGGCCCGCAGCCCTTCAGCCAGGGGATGATCGCATCGACCTCGGCCTTGGTGCGGCCCTTCTTCTCCGCCTTCGCCACGCAATGCGGTGAGAGGCTGGCGAAGCGCGTGGTGAAGATCCTGTGCGTCATGCCGCCTCCCCCGACCGTTCCAGGCGCGTCACGTTGACCTGCCCGCGTCGAACGGGCGACGCGCTCCGGGCCAACCTCGGCCGCGGGCGATCAGTCCATCTGCGCCCCGGCATCCCCAGCAAGATCGCGGCAATAATGCCCGAAATCCCTGGCCGTGACGGGACCGGGCTGGCTTTCCAGCAGCAGGGCCAGCAGGATGCGGGCCTTCTTGCCCTGCAGCCGGCCCGCCAGGATCGCCCCCGCATGCTGCAAGTCCAGCGCGCCGCCGTCGGCGTAAAGCGGCCGGGTCTCGCCCCGCAGGCAGCGCGTCGTCACGACGCAGGTCACGCCCCGCTCCCGCGCGCGCGCCACGGCCGAGGCCAGTTCGGGCGTGCCGTTGCCGCAGCCGAAGCCCTCGATCACGATGCCCCTCATGCCGGTGGCGACGAGCGCGTCGATGCCGCGGCCGTCCATGCCCATCACCGCCGGCAACAGCGCCACGTCCTGGCTGATGCCGGTCGCCGGCCGGGGCGCGGGCCGGGGCGGCCGTGCCAGCAGGCGGATACCGGCACGGCCGACGCGCGCCACCGGGCCGAAATGCGGACCGGCAAAGCCGGCGCGGGCCTGCGCGTCTATCTTGGTGACATCCTCGGCGGCATAGGCGCTGCCGTCAAAGACCACCACCACGCCCAGGCCCCGCGCCTTGCGCGAGCCCGCCAGGCGCAGCGCCGCCGCCAGATTGCCCGGCCCGTCCGGCACGGGGCTGTCGGCGGCGAATTGCGCCCCGGTGAACGCCACCGGCTTCTCGGACCCGATCACCAGGCTGGCCAGGAAGGCGCTTTCCTCCATCGTGTCGGTGCCATGCGTCACCACGCATCCGGCCACCTCGGGATCGGCCAGATGCCCGGCGATCCGCCGCGCCAGTTCCAGCGACAGCGCCAGGTCGATGCGGTTGCTGCCGAGATTGCAGAACGGATCGACCCGCAGTTCCGACGGACCCGAGGGCAGCAGCGCTTCGGGCCCGTCCATGCTGAAGAGCCCGCCGCGGTCGGCCGAAAAGCGCGAGGCGATGGTGCCGCCGGTCGAGACCAGCGCGATGGTCCGTGGCGCCATGCCCGCCCCCTAGTGCAGAACCTGGCTGAGGAAGCGCCGGGTGCGCTCATGCACCGGGGCGCCGAAGAACGCCGCTGGGGGCGCCTGTTCCACGATCTGGCCCTGGTCCATGAACACCACCCGGTCGGCCACCTGCCGGGCGAAGCCCATCTCATGCGTGACGATCATCATGGTCATGCCCTCGGCCGCCAGGCCGCGCATGGTGTCCAGCACCTCGCCCACCATCTCGGGGTCGAGCGCCGAGGTCGGCTCGTCGAACAGCATCACGCGCGGCTCCATGCAGAGCGCGCGGGCGATGGCGGCGCGCTGCTGCTGGCCGCCCGACAGCTGCGAGGGGTATTTATGCGCGTGTTCGCCCAGCCGCACCCGCTCCAGCAGCTTGACCGCCAGCGCCTCGGCCGCGCGCCGGGACATGCCGCGCACCGACATCGGCGCCAGGACGCAGTTCTGCACCAGGTCGAGATGCGGGAACAGGTTGAAATGCTGGAACACCATCCCGACCTCGCGCCGCACCGCCTGCGCGGCGCTTTCGCTTTTGCCCAACTCGATCCCGTCCACGACGATCGAGCCCTCCTGGTGCTGTTCCAGCTGGTTCAGGCAGCGGATCAGCGTCGACTTGCCCGAGCCGGAGGGGCCGCAGATCACCACCTTCTCGCCCTTGGCGACCGACAGGCTGACATCGGTCAGCACCTGGAACGCGCCATACCATTTGTTCACCCCGGCGACGGAGATGATCGGCCCGGCGGGCGAGGCGTCTGGATTGGACATGGCGGACCTCCTGAATCCTGGGTTGGCATCCTTGACGGCCCGCCCCGGCGGGACTGCCGGAACGGGCGGGGTGCGATCAGGCGGCGGGCCGGGCGGCGCGCCGGCTGATCCGCTCGTCGAAATAGCCGGCGCGGACGGCGGCGCCGACCAGGTTCACGAAAAAGCGCCCGGCGGCGATGGCGGTCAGCTGGTTCACGTCCTTCGAGGGGGTGATCTCGACGATGTCCATGCCGACCACACGGCCCTTGCGCACCAGCCCGTGCAGCAGCTCGCGCATCTGGCAATAGGTCACGCCGCCAAAGGCCGGCCCGGCCACGCCCGGCATCACCGAGGGATCGACCCCGTCCGCATCCACCGTCAGGTAATAGCGCCCGCCGTCCGGGATGCGGTCCAGAATCGCCTGCATGCCCTTTTCGTGCAGCTCGTAGGCGGTGACGATGTTCGAGCCGTAAGCCTGCGCCGCCTCGTATTCCTCGGGGCGGGCGGTGCCCTGGGCGCGGATGCCGATCTGGAAGATCTCCTTCACATGCGGCATTTCCGAGGCGCGGCGGATCGGGCTCGACAGACCATCATGCACGCCGTTGATCTGGTCGCGCCAGTCCAGATGCGCGTCGATCTGGATCAGCGTGATCGGCCCCTGGTCGTCATAGGCGCGCAGCACCGGGATCGGGATGCCGTGGTCGCCGCCGATGATCAGCGGCAACGCCCCGGCGGCCAGGATCTTGCGCACCGCGGCTTCGGCATTGCGCGCATGCACCTTGGGATCGGCCGGATCGCCGGTCACGTCGCCGCAATCCACCGCCCGCACGTCGCGGCCGTCGTAAAGCGTGCCGCCGATGTCGAAATCATAGCGGTCGAGCAGCCGCACCGCCCGGTCCGTCGCCTGCCGCACCGCGGTCGGCGCGCGGCTCTGGTCGTTCGTCACCTCGTCCATGGTATAGGCCGAGCCGTAGGGGATGCCGAGAAAGGCGATGTCGGCATCCAGCGTGTCCAGGTCGGTATGCACGGTCGAATAGAGCATGCTGGTATGGCCATGCTTCGGTGCCGAGGTCAGCTTGCGGGTCATGAATGGTCCTCCGGGTAAATCAATGGCTTGGGGTGGAAAGGTCGGCGGGGGCCGCCACCTCGTGGATCTGGGCGAGGAATTCCCTCAGCCTGGGGTTCTGCGGGTCACCCAGCACCTGCCGGGCCGGGCCCTGTTCGGCGACCAGGCCGCCGTCGAGAAAGATCACCCGGTCGGCGACATGGCGGGCAAAGCCGATCTCATGCGTGACGATCACCATGGTCATGCCGCTGTCGGCCAACTCGCGCAGGAACAGCAGCACCTCCTTGACGATCTCGGGGTCCAAGGCCGAGGTCGGCTCGTCGAAGAGCATCAGCCGCGGCTCCATGGCCAGGGCACGGGCGATGGCGACGCGCTGCTTCTGGCCGCCCGACAGGGCCGAGGGATAGGCATCCTCCTTGCCGGCAAGGCCGAAGCGGGCCAGAAGCGCGCGGGCCTGGCGCTCGACTTCCTCGCGCGGGCGGCGCTGCACTTTGATGGGGCCGCGGGCGATGTTCTCCAGCACGGTCATGTGCGGCCACAGGTTGAACTGCTGGAACACGAAGCCCATCATCGGCCGCAGCTGGTCGATGCGCTTGTGCGACTGCATCCGCACCTTGCCGTCGCGGCCCGGCTCGCGGCCGATATGGGTGCCGTCCACCTCGACGAAGCCGCCGTCGGGAAAGGTCAGGTAGTTGATGCAGCGCAGGAGCGTGCTCTTGCCGCAGCCCGAGGGGCCGATGATGCAGACCACCTCGCCCGCCGCGACCTCGAAGCTGATGTCGCGCAGCGCGGTCATGGTGCCGAAGGACTTGGCCAGGTTCGAGACTTTCAGAAGGGGATGGGTCACTTGCTCCTCCGCATTCCGAGCTGGAGATACTTGTCGGCCAGGCTGTGGCGGGCCTGCTGGCTGCCCTGCGCGGCGCCGGCGGCGCGCTCGACCCGGTGCATGCCATGGGCGAAGGCCGAGGTGATGAGCCAGTAAAGCGCCGCCGTGGTCAGGAACACCTCGAACGGGGCGAAGGTGGCGCCCTGGACCACCAGGCCCTGATAGGTGATCTCGGCCACGGTGATGGTGGACAGCACCGAGGTTTCCTTGATCATCGAGATCGCGGTGTTGGTCGAGGGCGGCAGCAGCAGCCGCAGCGTCTGCGGGGCCACCACCTCGCGCATGCCCATGAAATAGGACATGCCGACGGCGCGCGCGGCTTCCAGCTGGCCCTTGGGCACCGCCAGCACCGCGCCGCGGATCACCTCCGAGAAATAGGTGCTGGCATAGAAGGCCAGGGCGATGCCGCCGACCACCGGCTCGGGCAGGCGCAGCCCCATGAAGGGCAGGCCGTAGAAGAAGATATACAGCACCACGATGAAGGGGATGTTGCGGAACCATTCCACATAGGCCCCGGCGATGGCGCGCAGCCAGCGGCGATGCGACAGCGCCATGATCGCCACCGGGATCGCCAGCAGGAAGCCCGCGGCGATGGACAGCAGGGCGACGACCAGCGTCATCCACAACCCTGCGGCGAAAAGCGGCCAATTGTCGAGAATGACGGAGAAATCGAGGGTCATGACCTATCCCCTGCGTGCGGCGAAGCGGGTTTCGATGCGGCGGCCCAGCTGGCTGATCGCCAGGTTCAGCGCAAACAGCACGATGGCGGCGGCCAGGAGCGCCTCGAGCGGGCGGAAGGTGGTGTTGGCGATCTGCTGGGCGGTGCGCAGCACCTCGACCACGGTGATGACCGACAAAAGCGCGGTGCCCTTGACGATGGTGGTCAGCTCGTTGACCAGCGGCGGCAGGATGCGGATGTAAAGCTGCGGCAGGATCACCCGCGTCCAGATCGTCCGCGCCCGCACGCCCAGGGCGATGGCCGCCTCGACCGGGCCGGGATCCATGCCGGCTAGGCCGCCGCGCATGATCTCGGTGATGAAGATCGAGCTGTTCAGCGCGATGGCCAGAACCCCGGCCTGGATCGGCGTCAGGTCCAGCCCCAGCGCCGGCAGGCCATAGTAGAACAGGAAGATCTGCACCAGGATCGGCGTGCCGCGGATGAAGCTGATCAGCACGCCGATGGCGCCGGTCAGCAGGCCGATGCCGGTGGTGCGCAGCACCGTCAGCACGGTGCCGCCGATCAGCGCCAGCAGCATCGCGCCCAGGGCGATGGTCAGGTTGGTGAGGGCTGCGGGCAGCAGCCGGGGGAAGGCGTCGCCAAACGCCAGCATATCGAAATCCACGGGCTTCCTCCTGCTTCTGCTCGGCCTGTGCCGCGGCCCCTTGCCAAGGGCCGCGGGGCCGTCAGAGCGCCCCTTCGGGCAGATAGCCCGTTTCGGGCAGCTCGTAGGTCATGCCGAGCCATTTCTGCTGCAGCTCGGCAAAGCGGCCGCTGGCCTTCAGCTCCAGGATGACGGCGTTGATGGCGTCGCGCAGGTCCTTGTCCTCGGGGCGCACCACCCAGGCGTTCAGGCTTTGGGTATCGGCCGCCTGCCCGACCAGCTCGAACACGCCCGGCCGTTCGTTCATCAGGTTCTGCAGCACCGGCAGCCCGGCCATGGCGGCATCCGCCGTGCCATTGGCCACCGCCAGGAAGGAATCGTTGAAGGTGGGGAACAGCTTCAGCTCGGCAAAGCCCTGGCCCTCGGCCTTCAGCTTCTCGTCCAGCGCCTTGGCGACCGGATCGACGGCCGAGGCGAGCTGCGTCGCCACCACCTTGCCGGCCAGGTCCTCGACGCCCCCGATGTCGCCGTTGCCGGCGCGCTTGATGGCATAGGCGGTGCTGTCGGCGATGGGCAGCGTATAGGCATAGCGCGCCGCCCGTTCCGGGTTGATGCCGACCGAGGTCGCCACGAAGTCGAACTTCTGCGCCAGCAGCCCCGGCAGGATGCCCTGGAACGGCAGGTCGAGCTGCTTGATCTCGACGCCCCAGGCCTTGGCGATCTCGTCCAGCAGGTCGCGGCCGAAGCCGGTGATCTGCCCGTCCTTGACGAATTCAAAGGGCGGATAGGCGGCCTCGGTGCCCACGACCATGGTGCCGGTGCGCCTGATCTTCTCGAAAGTGGTCTCGGCCAGAGCCGGCACTGCGCTCGCCAGGGCGATGGCGATGCTGACCGACAGGCCGGCAAAGGTGCGGCGGGTGATCATTGTCAGGCTCCTCCCTTGTCAGATGATCTGAGCCGTGGATAAGGCGAATCCGCGCCTTATCAAAAACAAAAATCATTCTCTGGTCGCGCGCCGGAAAACTCGCCGGCCCCGATGGGTTCCCATTAATTCCATTGTTTACAGGATTATGTCCCAGAAACACCCGCATATCCGGCACGATTCTAGCTTGCCATCATCCCGAAAATTCCTGATCATCATTCCCTAAAATCATGGTTTGACCCTTCATGTGCGCTGCCGACCCCCTCAGCCCCCCGCCGCGCCTGGCGATAGACCTGCATGCGCTTGAACTGTATCTCGCCGTCTTCGGCTCCGGCAGCATGACCGCCGCCGCCGAGCGCATGCAGCTGACGCAATCGGCCGTCTCCCGGCAGATCCTGCGGCTCGAGGCAGAGCTGGGCGTGCCGCTGTTCGACCGCACGTCGCGGCCGTTGGTGCCGACGCCCGCCGGCCGGCGGCTGGCGCAAAGCGCCGAGCGGCTGCTGTCGCAGGCGGCATCGCTGCGAAACGAATTGCTCGACGCCAACCAGACGACCCTGACCCAGCTGCGGCTGGGGATCATCGATTCGCTGTCCGATCCGCTGGTGCCGCAGCTGATCAAGGCCATGCGCCACACCATCGACGCGGTCTCGATCTTCAGCGGCTTCATGGAACCGCTGCGGCAAAAGCTGATCAGCGGCGACCTGGACGCCGTCATCTCGGCGGACCCTTTCGACGATCTCGACCGCTTCGACCGGCACGAGCTGTTCTCCGAGCAGTTCATCGCGCTGCTGCCCAAGGAGGTGCCGCCGTTCCGCGACGAGGAATCGTTTCGCCGTTTTGCCACCACCTCGCCGATGATCCGCTCGGGCGCCACCACCGGCATCGCGCGGCGGGTCGAGCAGCAGTTCCGCCGCACCCGGCTGGAGGTTCCGCATGCCTTCGCCTGCGACACCATCGATTCCATCATCAGCTTCGTTGCGGCGGGGCTGGGCTGGACGATCCTGACGCCAAGCTGCATCCGCAAATGCGCGCACCATGTGCCGTTCCTGCAGATCCTGCCCCTGCCCGGCCCGGCCTTCGCGCGGCGGATCTATCTGGTGACCCGCAGCGGCGAATTGACGGCGTTGAAACCGTTGCTGGTCCAGACCTGCCGCGCGATCGTCGCCACGCAATATGTCCCGGCTCTCAGCGCCCTGGCCCCATGGCTGGGCACCGCCGTGACGGTGGCGAAATAAGCCACGGCCTTGGGGGCAATATGACCGCGCGCCAGACCGAAACCGCCGCAGAGCGCGCCCTTGCTCAGCCCCCCGCGCCGGATTCCTTCGCGGGGCCTGGGCGGCAAATGCCTGGAAATCCGTCTGCCGGCGAAGCTCGTGCCATGCAGGCCGGGTCGTCACCGGGCGCCTGTCCCTGGGCATGGGCATTCGAACATGCCGGAATGCAAGCCGCCCCTCTTCGCCATGCGCCGGCATTGTCGCCAGAAGAATGCGGCGGCATCCGGCACCCGCCGGGGCGACCCGAAAGCTGCGGCGATGTTGCGATTGCACGAAGCGCAGGAATTGTATTCCCTTTGCTCGAGATGGATGAGCAATGCACCACGACCGCCGTATCGGACCGCCACCGCTTTCTGCGGCAATGCCTGTCGATCGATCTGGAGGTCAACCCCAGGACGGCGCGGATCTTTGCCTTCGCCGCGGTCCGTCACGGCATGGACGGGGCGATCCGCGCCGAAGAGGGACAGCTTGAGAAGGGGCTCGATCGTCTGGAAGAGGCGCTCGACGGCATCGCGCACCCGATCGGGCATAATTTCCTGCGGCACGATCTGGCGCATCTCGTGGCTGCCCGGCCGCGCCTGTCGCGGATCATGCAGGCGCCCATCGACACGCTCTGGCTGAACCCCCTCGCCTTTCCGCGCAATCCCTATCACCATCTGGTCAAGCATTATCAGGACGGGCGCCTGCAGGCCGGCCATGTGAACGACCCCGAGCTCGATGCGAAGCTGGTCTTCCAGGTGCTGGAGAACCAGCTCAAGGCCTTCAGCGACCTGAATGCCCAGACGCCCGATGCATTGACCGCCTATCACTGGCTGACCACGCGCAAGGATCTGAGCCGGGGATTCGACGCGGTGTTTGGCCATGTGCGGGGCGCCGGGCTACCCTCTCGGGAACAGGCCTTCGCCGCGATCCGCCGCCTTGCGGAAGGCAAGACCTGCAAGCAGCGCCTCGAGCAGGAACTGGACCGGCTGGCCAGCCCCGACCGCGGCTGGCCGATGGCCTATGCCCTGTCCTGGATCTCGGTCGCCGGCGGGGATTCGGTCATGCCGCCCTGGGTTCGGGCCCAGTTCAGGGAGGCCTCGCTGATCGTGCGAGAGCTGAGGGACGGCTCCTGCCAGGATCCCGGATGCGGATGGTGCGCGGAACAGAACGACCCGGTCAAGGCGCTCCGGCGCTGGTTCGGCTTCGATGCCTTCCGGCCGCAACCCGCCGACGAGAGGGGGCGCTCGCTTCAGGAACGCATCGTCGGCGAGGCGATGGACGGGCGGAACCTGCTGGGCATCCTGCCCACGGGCACCGGCAAGTCCGTCTGCTACCAGATCCCCGCCCTGTCGCGTTTCGACAGGACCGGCGCCCTTACCGTGGTCATCTCGCCCCTGGTGGCGCTGATGGCCGATCAGGTCCAGGGGATGGAGCGGGCCGGGATCTCTTCGGCCGTGACGATCAACGGGATGCTGTCGATGCCCGAGCGCAAGGACGCGCTCGACAGGATCCGCATGGGCGATGCCGCGATCCTGATCATCTCGCCCGAGCAACTGCGCAGCACCTCGATCCGCTCGGTGCTGCAACAGCGGGAAATCGGTCTCTGGGTTCTGGACGAGGCGCATTGCATCTCGAAATGGGGCCACGACTTCCGGCCGGACTACCGTTATGTCGCGCGCTTCATCCGCGAAACCGCCGGGGACGGGCCGCCGCCGCCGATCCTTTGCCTGACCGCCACCGCGAAGCCCGAGGTCGTGCGCGACATTCGCGAGCATTTCGAAAGCCGCGTCGGCGTCGAGCTGTTGCTTCTGGACGGCGGTGCCACGCGAGACAACCTGAGTTTCGAGGTCCGTCCGACGGGGAAAGAAAGGAAACTGGCCGACATCTTCGAAGTGATCTCGGACATGCTGCCCGCCGAAGGCCGCTCGGGCGCCGTGGTCTATTGCGCGACCCGGAACGCGACCGAGCGGGTCGCCGCGTTTCTGAAGCACCAAGGCATGGCGGCCGAGCATTTCCACGCCGGCCTCGGCGCCGACGACAAGAAGGACATCCAGGAACGCTTCCGAACCGGAGAATTGCGGGTCATCGCAGCCACCAACGCCTTTGGCATGGGGATCGACAAGCCCGACATCCGCCTGGTCGTGCATTGCGACATTCCCGGCTCGCTGGAGAACTATCTGCAAGAAGCCGGGCGGGCCGGGCGGGACCGGGCCGATGCCAATTGCGTGCTGCTTTATGCCGCCGACGACATCGAGCGGCAATTCCAGCTTTCGGCACGCTCGCGCCTGGCCCGGCACGAGATCGGCGCGATCCTGCGGGCGATCCGCCGGATCGACGAACGCACCCGCAAGACCGGGACGGTCGTCGCCACCTCGGGCGAGATCGTCCGCGAGGAAAAGGACCGCGAGTTCCAACGCGACAGCGCCACCGAAGACACGCGGGTCAAGACGGCGGTGTCCTGGCTCGAAGAGGCGGTGCTGCTGCGGCGCGAGGAGAACCGCGTCCAGATCTATCCCTCCTCGCTGAAGATCCGCACGCTCGACGAGGCCGAGAGCCGCTTGCGCGAGGCCCAGATCACCGAGGCCCGGCGCAAGGCCCTTGTCGCCATCGTCCGGCATGTGATGAACGCGCCGCCGGACCAGGGCATCTCCAGTGACGAGCTTTGCGGCGCGAGCGGCCTCACGCCGGGCCAGCTGAACAAGGCCATGGCCGATCTGGAGACCCTGGGCATCGCCAGCAACGATCTGGCGATCACCGTCTTCGTCCATATCGGCATCGAAGGGCATTCCGCCGCCCGCCTTGCCGAGGCGTCGGATCTGGAGAAAACCCTGATCGCGCTGATGCGCGAGGCGGCCCCCGATGCCGGGCGGTCCGAACCCGTCCCGCTGCACCTGTCGGAGACCTGCCAGACCCTGCGCGACAGGGGGTATAAGGAGGCACGCCCCGACATCGTCGAAAAGCTGCTGCGCGGCATGGCCCGCGACGGACGGGACCAGGATGGCGGCCGTGGCAATATCCGGCTGAGAAAGGCGTCGCGCAACACGCTTGCGGTCGCGCTCGAACGGTCCTGGCGGATCATCGAGCAGACGGCGGAACTGCGCTGGAAGGCAGCGGCCGTTCTGCTTGGACATCTGGCCGGCAAGGTCGGCAAGGGGATCCGGGGCAAGGACATCCAGATCGAAACGAAGATCGGCGATCTCCTGAACGCCATGGCCGCGGATATCGAGCTGAAAGCCAGCGGCGTCAGGGACAAGACCAAGCTCATGGAACGTGCGCTTCTGTGGCTGCACGAACAGGGCATCGTGACATTGGGCAAGGGGCTCATGATCTTCCGCCCGGCGATGACCGTCCACCTGAACCCCAAGGGCGGACCCTTCACCAAGGAACATTTCCTGCCGCTCGAGGAACATTACACCGAGCAGACCGTGCAGACCCATGTGATGGCCGCCTATGCCGAACGCGGCCTGGTCGACATGAACGAGGCGGAACGCCTGTCCGCGGACTACTTCACCCTGGACCAGGACAGCTTCCTGCACCGCTGGCTGCCCGGTCGGGGCCAGGACATCCGCCGGCAGACGACCGGCGCCTCCTGGAAGGCCATCGTCGAATCGCTGGGAAACCCGGTCCAGCAGCGGATCGTCACCGATACGCGGGAAAAGACCAATGTCCTGGTGCTGGCCGGTCCCGGCTCGGGCAAGACGCGGGTGCTGGTGCATCGCATCGCCTTCCTGCTGCGGATGCGCCGCGAAGATGCCCGCGGCATCCTGGTGCTGACCTACAACCGCCATGCCGCCATCGAGATAAGGGCGCGCCTGCGCCATCTGGTCGGCGACGATGCAAACGGCGTCACCGTCTCGACCTGCCATGCCCTGGCCATGCGCCTGGTCGGCGCCAGCTTCACCGGCCAGAAATCCGACGACCGCGATTTCGACGGCATCGTCATGGAGGCGGACCGCCAGCTGAACGGCGAGGGCCTGGGCCGGGCCGAGGCCGAGGCGCAGCGCGATGCGCTGATCCAGGGCTATCGCTGGATCCTGGTCGATGAATACCAGGACATCGGCCCCGAGGAATATGCGCTGATCGCGGCGGTGGCGGGCCGGTCGCTGGACGACCCGGACCTTCAGCTCAGCCTGTTTGCGGTCGGGGACGACGACCAGAACATCTATGCCTTCGCGGGGGCCTCGATCGACTACATCCGCAAGTTCGAGGAGGACTACCGCGCCCGCCCGGAATTCCTGGTCGAGAACTACCGCTCGACCCGGAACATCGTCGAGACCGCGAACGCCGTCATCCGGCCGGCGCGGGACCGCATGAAGGCCGATCGCGACATCACCATCGACAGCGGCAGGGTGATGGAGCCTGCGGGGGGTGTCATGGCCCGGCATGATCCCGTCGCCCAGGGTCGCGTCCAGCTGCTGGACTGTCCTGCCGGTGAAATCCCCCACGCCATGGCCGCGCTGGACGAATTGATCCGGCTGTCCCGCCTCGATCCCGAATTCTGTTGGGACCGGGCCGCGATCATCGCGCGGCAATGGAAGCGGCTTGGCCCCGTCCGGGCCTATGCCGAGACGCTGGGGATCAAGGTCGAGCTGGCCAGCGAAAAGCCCCCCGGCCTCTGGCGCCTGCGGGAAATGCAGGCCCTGGTTGCGGACCTGCGCCGCGAACCCGGCAGGGTGATGACGATCGCTGATATCCTGGATCTGCTGAACGCGCAGACACCGAGCCGGTGGATCGACCGCATCGCCGAGGGCATCGCGGCCCTGGCCCGCGAGTTGGGAACAGGCGCGATGCCGGCGCTGGATGCCATCGAATGGCTGGCCGAATGGTCGCGGGACAGCCGGGGCGAACAGCGCGGATTGCTTCTGCTGACCGGGCATCGCGCCAAGGGGCTGGAGTTCGACCACGTCGTGATCCTGGACGGCGGATGGGAAAACGCCAACCGTGGCGAGGATCAGGACGCCCCCCGCCGGCTCTTCTACGTTTCCATGACCCGCGCGCGCCAGACGCTTGCCATGACCACCACCGGCCGGCATGCGTTCCTGCAGCCAGGGGGCGACGGCATCCTGCACCGCCCGGTGCGCGTGGATCTCGGAAATGGCCTGCCGCCCGAAAGGCATTACGAACTGCCAAGCCTCGAGGCGGTCGATCTGTCCTTCGCCGGTCGTCTTGCGCCGGGACATCCCGCCCATGCGGCCATTGCCAGCGCCCGCTCCGGCGACGAGCTTCACTTGATCCGCGAGGATGGTCGCTGGAGCCTGCGCGACCGTCGCGGCCGCCCGCTTGGCCGCATGGCGAAAGCCTGGCAACCACCCGAGGGCATGACCTTCCTGAAAGGTTCCGTCGGTGCCGTCGTGCGCTGGCGGAAGACCGACAACGAGGAGGCCTACAGGGAATGGATCAAGCGGGACGAATGGGAAACCATCCTGCCCGAGCTTGAATTCACCCGCGATTAAACGGGGCAAGGCTTGTTCGCCCTGTCCAGATTCGGAGGCTGGATCGCCCCTGCCCCTTCCGCGATCAGATGGTGAAACCCTCCAGACCTCTCCAGGCGGATATGCGCGACGACGGGCGGACGCATGCCTTCATGGCCAGCACCATCGCGCTTGGCCGCGCCGGGGGCCATCGCCACGCCGCTTTCGAAAGCCGATCGCCCGGTCAACGCCGGATCGAGATTTCGGGCGAGAGGGCGAACTGATCTCCTCCAGTTCTGGCGCCGGCACGCAGCTGGAACTGCCCATTTCGAGCGTTCGACATGAGTTGGGTGATCTCGGTGCCGACCTCGAACGACGGGTGCCGGCTGCCACTGTCCGCCGGTCCGGCTGCCGGAGCCAACTGCGCCGACCTGGCCTGCTTCGAGGGCCGCGAGCGTGACGCGGCGCGCCCTGCCCCGGCGTCATAGGCGGCGCCGGCGTCACCCCGCCGGACGGTCTGGTGCGGCTCAAGCAGCTGCTTGCCGCGCAGGTGATGGCGGTCCGCTCCCTCGATGCGAACGACCTGGCGGCCCGGAACGACAAGGGAGGGTGGTGACATGCGCATTCTCGTGACCGCCGATCTTCACCTCGCCTTCTGGCTGCAGGCCGGCCGCGATCCGCTCGCGGCCCTTGATGCGGAGTTGCTCGCCTCGCTCGATGCGCTGATCGTCGCAGGCGATCTTTCGAACAAGCCCAAGGTGCGCTGGCCGCATATGCTCCGGCACCTGGGTCGCTATGTCGAGCCCGGCCGGAGCCATCTCCGGCCTGGCAACCACGACTATGACGACCATGCGCTGGACGGCGACGACTCGCTGGCAGCGATCTGCGCCGGGGCCGGGGAGCATTCCTGCAGAAGGCGGAACTCGTCCTCGGCAACCTGCGCTTCCTGTGCTGCACGCTCTGGACAGATTTCGCCCTGCGCGGCGATCTGCGCCTGGGCGATGATGGCGGCGCAGCGTGACGATTGCCGCTATCGCATCAGCTAAGGCTACCGCCGACACGACGCTTGCCCATGCCGATCACCGGACATGGCTGGAAGGGCGCCCTTCCCCGGCCTCACCATCGTCGTCGCCCATCACTGTCCGCATCCGGGCCTGATCGGCGGGCGGCGCAGTAATCTGGATCCGGTCTATGGCTCGGATATGCTACCGCTCATCGAGCGATATCAGACCAACAAGGCTCCGATCATATCAATGATACAATTACTGCCTCCCAGGGGTCCGTGCGCCGCTATACCGTGGAATATCGCCTCGTGAACTGCAGGGCTTGAAGTGTCATGTGCAGCACTGCCAAGACAATGATAATGGCCGGGTCCATTTCCATGGCACTCATCCACGGTTTTCGAGGCCATGCATCCGGTTACGCTTACGCCGGGCATGCCGGAAATATTGTTCAGGAATGCATTTCCCCCATGCTCCGGTGCCGAGGTGGCTTGGCAAGCACCATGATCGGCCTGCAGAAGGTGTTGCTGACGGTCCCGTATTCCCCATGGCAATCGATCTTCTCGCTTCCACCGCTGGCAATCTTGAAAACACCGGGCGCCACCTCATTCGCCATCAGGATGTCGGGAAGGCTGACGGCGATAGCTGTGGCTTTTGCCAAATCACCTCTGATGATCATTTCCATCTTTCGGCTGGAACTTTCCCTACCAGTTATATTCGAGGAGGAGACACCTCTGGACAGCGGAAACCCGTGGACAGCCATCAGCTTCCACAGCAAGAAAGCAGGAGGAGGATTATCGAAAAACTCTATGAATCACCATATGCCTGGACGAACATCGCCTCGTTTCACCGGAAAATCAGATCCCAGCACGGCGATGCTCACCGCAGACCAAGCTCGGTTGGGGGGATAATAGCCATCCAGAAGGTCGTTTCGTTTCCGAACATCGCGCCGACAGCGGCAAAGAAGGCAATAAGGCGACGGAAACGGCCTTCCCGCAGCTCGAATTCGTGCTGGCCACGACGGGCAACGTGCAGACCCAGGTCAACAACGTCGAGGATCTGATCGCCCAGCAGATCGACGCGCCAGTGATCCTCCCGCTGGCCGAGCCGGTCAAAGCCGCCAAAGCACGCGGCATCTTCTTTCAGTACCAATGCGACATCTGCTGCGCGTCATCCTCTGATCCGGTCCCAGGATGTCGGGATAGGAATGACCCTAACAGGCTGCTGAAAAAGGATTTTGAGAGGGCGACGCAGCAGAAATCGTTCTGGATCCAGCTGATATCGGCCCGAAAATAGGGTGTTTTCGGCAAATTTGAGGCGGATTTCCCGGTTCCCCGCCCGCGCTGTCCTGTCGCAAGGACCTTTTCAGCAGCCTGCTAAGTTGCCCACAGAGCCGCTCCCCTAGTTCTTGCGCTTCATCTGCAGCCCGGCAGCCTTGGCCGGGTTGCACCACTCCCGAATTGATCCCCTGGTGACAGATACGCCGCCGCCCGGCGATATCACAGAGGCGTTACGGCGCGCTCTGGTCCAACGGCTGGTCGCGACAGGATGATGCGATGTGCTTGACCGGAATTCTTCCCGGATCGCGGCGAGAAGGATATGGCTGCAACATAAAAAGTGGATGCGCCGAGAATCAGCCAGCGCAGCACCCTGTTCACGGCGGCCGTCGAGCGGATTCCACTTGATTCAACAGCGGAGAGGTCAATGCGGCTTTCGCAAATCAGGTCGCCTAACATTCCGGCGAGAGGCGCCGATTATCCACAATGACATTCCCCTGAGATCGTTACCGAAACAGCGGCCGGGCTTCATGTCAACTGCAGGCATCCGCCCGCCCAAATCGCCGACATGATAAAGTGGCACTTCACCCTATTTGTCCTCATTCGGTTTGGGGACGGCTCCTTCGGCCACCAGGATCTCATGCGCGGCCTTGAAAGCGTCAAGGCCTGCCGGGATACCGCAATAAGCCGTGGCGTGCAGCAACGTAGCGCGGATCTCGTCCACGGTGACGCCGTTGTTCAGCGCCCCCCGCACATGCAGCTTGATCTCGGGGGTGCGGCCAAGCGCGGTCAGCATGGCAAGGTTCAGCAGGCTGCGCGTCTTGCGGTCCAGGGTTGGATCGCCCCAAGCCCAGCCCCAGGCCCAAGCCGTGGTCGCCCGCTGGAACGACATCATGAAGTCGTCCGCCCGCTGCATCGAGCCATCGACATAGTCCGCGCCGAGCACCTCGCGCCGGATCGGCAGGCCCTTGTCGAACAATTCCTGGTCTTCGGCCATCGCGATATCCCTTCTCGCTTGATCATTCGCCGGCCTCCTAGCCGACCTGCATCAGGACGACGGTTCCGAAACGCCTTCCACGACCACGACATGCGCCTCGCATGCGCCGTCCCGGCGAGCACGGGCTTCCCGTAATTCCGGGGAATGAAAGCAGGCGCGGGCGCGGGCCAAGTCGGGAAACCGGATCACCACATGGCGCTGGAGAGCCGGGCCTTCCAGGGTCTCGGCTGCCCCACCCCGGACCAGAAACTCGGCGCCGAACTTCGCGAAAGCCGCGGGCGCCAGCGCCTGGTATCCGGCATAGGCCTCGGGATCGAGAACGGTCACATGGGCGATCCGATAGGCGCTCATTGCCCCATCCTCTGGTCATCCTCGTTCGCCGCATGCAGCAGCTTGCTTGCGATTTCCGCGGTTTCGGTCAGGTGCTCGCGCACGGCTTCGCCTGCCCGGTCCGGGTCTTGCGCGAAAATGGCCTCGGCAATGCGCTGCATCCGGGCCTGGCCCGATACATGCCGGTCGGTCGAGGCCAGCGTCAGCGCCCGAAGCCGCGAAATGCGCCCATTGAGGCGCTGGACGATCTCCCAGGCGATGTGATGCCCGGCGGTGACGAAAATGACCTCGTAGAACCGCGTCGTCGCATCGTAGAGCACCTGGGGATCGTCGGATAGAAAGGCCTCCTTGAGGCGCTGAAGCGCGGCCTGCAGATCGGCACGGGCGGACGTGTCGAGAAGCCTGGCGCAAGCCGCCGCCGCCGCCGCCTCCAGCCGGAGACGGATGTCATAGATCTGCCGGGTCTTGTCCCAGTCGAGGGTAGCGACGATCGGCCCTTGCCGGGGCTGGATCTCGACCAAGCCCTCGGCCTCCAGATAGCGGATCGCCTCGCGGATGACGGATCGCGAGACACCCAGTTGATCGACCAGCGTCCGTTCGACGAGCCGGTAACCGGAAGGGAAGCGCCCCGACATGATCGCGGCCCGCAAGCGCTCCACCGCAAGTTCGCGAAGCGTCTGAGGAACGTGCTCGATGCGCAGGCTGGCATGTTGTTCGTTTGTCATGGTGCCAGATTAACGCGGCTGGAATGCCAAGACAATGTCTTATTGACATATGGAATGTTGGTATACCACCTTCCGGTCATCGAATTGCTCTGGGGACTGCCATGATAGCGGAAATCCGCAAGACCTTGCTGAATATCGAGACCACGCTGAGCGAAGGCGGCCGCACCGCGCCGCAGCCTTTGAAGCTGATCACTGCCGCCGCCGTGCTGAAGAATCCCTGGGCGGGGCGCGGCTATGTCGACGACCTCAAGCCGGAAATCCACGCCGTCGCCCCGATCCTGGGCGAATTGCTGACCACTATGGTGATCGAGGCCGCCGGCGGCGGCGACAAGGTCGAAGCCTAGGGCAAGGCTGCGGTGGTCGGCCTCGATGGCGAGGTCGAGCATGCCAGCGCGCTGATCCATACCCTGCGCTTCGGCAACCAATACCGCAGCGCGGTGGGTGCGAAGTCCTACCTGGCCTTCACCAACACCCGCGGCCCGGCGCACGCCCCGATCATGATCCCGCTGATGGACAAGAACGACGAGGGCCGCCGCTCGCACTATCTGGCGATCCAGTTCGCGATCCCGGATGCCCCAGCCGCCGACGAGATCGTCGTCGCGCTCGGCGCCTCGGTCGGCGGGCGCCCGCATCACCGTATCGGAGACGCCATCAGGACCTGAAGGATCTGGGTCATGATGTCTCGAACCCTGCCGCTGTCTGACGGCGCCTCCGTCCGGCTGATCGAGGCCGGGCGCGGCGATCCGCTGCTGCTGATCCACGGCGTCGGCATGCGGGCCGAGGCCTGGGAGCAGCAGATGGCCGCCTTGTCGGCGCATCACCATGTCATTGCCGTCGACATATGCCGGGGCACGGCGCTTCGTCCCTGCTGCCGGCGGCTGCGCGCCTGCCCGATTTCGTCGCCTGGGCGGCGCGACTGGTCGAGGCGCTGGACCTGGGTCCGGTCAATCTGGCCGGCCACTCCATGGGCGCGCTGGTTTCGGCGGGCCTGGCGGTCGAGCGTCCCGACCTGGTCCGGCGGCTGGCATTGCTCAACGCGGTCCATCGCCGCTCGCCCGAAGCTCGCGCCGCCGTCCTGGCCTGCGCCGACGAGATCGCGCGCCGATCCGCGCTGGCTGCAGGCCGCCTTCACCTCGGCCAAGATCGCCGCCATCGTCATGGTGCTGTCCGTCGCCATCGGCCTGCTGGCCTCGCTGGCGCTGGTGCGCGGCCGGTTCCGCGGGCGGGCGGTGCTGCGCGGCTTCTTCCTGACCCCGATGGTGCTGCCGGTGGTCATCATCGCGGCGCGCTTTGCGCCGCCTTCCTACGGCTGGGGCTGAACGGCACGCTGGTGGGCTTTGTCATCGCGCATCTGATCGTCGCCCTGCCCTTCGCGATCATCACCATCTCGGGCGCGCTGGAAACCTTCGCCCCCTCCATCGAGGATGCCGCGATCCTCTGCGGCGCCAGCCCGTGGGAGGCGCGCTTCCGCGTCACCCTGCCGGCCATCAGCCACGGCCTGTTCTCGGCCGCCATCTTCTCGTTCCTGATCTCCTGGGACGAGGTGGTGCTGGCGATCTTCATGGCCTCGCCCAAGCTGCCGACCCTGCCGGTCAAGGTCTGGACCACGCTGTGCCAGGACCTGACGCCGGTGATCGCCGCCGCCTCGACCCTCCTCGTCCTTCTGACCGTGGTCCTGATGATCGCGGCCGCCCTGATCCGCAAAGGCAAATCCCGATGACCAGCCCCTACCTGCACATCAACGGCATTCGCAAGACCTTCGGAGACGTCGTTGCCACCGACCATGTCGAGCTGGAAATCGGCGAAGGCGAGTTCATGACCTTCCTCGGCCCCTCGGGCTCGGGCAAGTCGACGACGCTTTACATCCTGGCCGGTTTCCAGGATCCGACAGCGGGCGACATCAGGCTGCGCGGCAAGACCATCCTGCAAACGCCCTCGCGCACGCGCAACATCGGCATGGTGTTCCAGCGCTACACGCTGTTCCCGCATCTTTCGGTGGGCGAGAACGTGGCCTTTCCCCTGCGCGTGCGCCGCGCGCCGCAAGCCGAGATCGCCGCCAAGGTGAAGCGCGCCCTGTCGCTGGTGCGCCTGGACGGGTTCGAGGACCGGATGCCCGCCAACATGTCCGGCGGCCAGCAGCAGCGCGTCGCCCTGGCCCGTGCGCTGGTCTACGATCCGCCGGTCCTGTTGATGGACGAGCCCTTGTCCGCTCTGGACAAGAAGCTGCGCGAGGAAATCCAGTATGAGATCCGCCGCATCCACCAGCAGACCGGCGTGACCATCCTCTACGTCACCCACGACCAGGAAGAGGCGCTGCGCCTGTCCGACCGGATCGCCGTCTTCAACCGCGGCAGGATCGAGCAGGTCGGCACCGGACCCGAGCTTTATGCCAGTCCCGCCACGCATTTCGTGGCCGATTTCATCGGCGACAGCGCCTTCCTGGCCGGAGAGCTGGCCGAGGTGAAGGACGGCCGGGCCACGCTGCGTTTCACCGATGGCACGGTGCTGGCCGATGTGCCGATGCACGGCGCGGGCGCGCGGGGCGGCAAGGCCGAACTGATGCTGCGCCCCGAACGGATCGACCTGTCTGACACGATGGGCCCGCCGGGCGCCTCGCTGCCCATCACGGTAGAGGACGTGACTTTCCTGGGCAACAACAGCGCCGTCACCGCCCGCACCGGCTGGGGCGACCCGCTTTATATCCGGCTGAACTTCGGCCATCCGATGATGGGCAGCGTCTCGCGTGGGGACAAGCTGCATGTGCGCTGGCAACCGCAGGATGCCCATGCCTTCAGCAAAGAATGACGCCCGAGATCGGAATTCCCTCCAACCCGCCGGCTTGCAACACGCGCCCGCCCGCAGCGGAAACCGCGATGCTTGACCTGAACGATCCCTCGCTGCTGACCGGCAGCGCCCTCATCAACGGCTCATATGTGCCGGGCGACCGGGTGTTCACCGTGACGAATCCCGCAACCGGCACGGAACTGGCACAGGTGGCCGATCTGGGCGTTGCCGCGCTTCGCCAGGCCGTCGACGCCGCCCATGCCGCGCAAAAGCCCTGGGCCGCGCGCACCGGCAAGGACCGCGCGACGATCCTGCGCCGCTGGCATGACCTGATCATGGCCAACCCGGAGGATCTCGCCCTCATCCTGACCGCCGAGATGGGCAAGCCCCTGGCCGAGGCACGGGGCGAGATCGCCTATGGCGCATCCTATGTCGAATGGTTCGCCGAAGAGGCCAAGCGCGTCTACGGCGACACCATTCCCGGCCATATGCCCGACAAGCGCATCATCGTGCTGAAGCAGCCGGTGGGCGTCGTCGGCGCGATCACGCCCTGGAATTTCCCCAACGCCATGCTGGCGCGCAAGATCGCCCCGGCTTTGGCGACAGGCTGCACCATGGTCGCCCGGCCCTCGGAACTGACGCCGCTTTCGGCCCTGGCGCTTGGCGTTCTGGCCGAGCATGCGGGGATTCCGGCGGGGTCCTGAACATCGTGCCCGGCCTTGATGCCGCCGGCATGGGGGCCGAGCTTTGCGCCAATCCCAAGGTCGCGAAGATCACCTTCACCGACTCGACCCGCGTGGGCAAGATCCTGATGCGGCAGGGCGCTGATACGATCAAGGAGCTGTCGCTGGAACTCGGGGCAACGCGCCCTTCATCGTCTTCGATGACGCTGACCTGGACGCGGCGGTCGAGGGCGCCATGGCGGCCAAGTTCCGCAATGCCGGCCAGACCTGCGTCTGCGCCAACCGCATCTATGTGCAGACGGGGTGCATGACTCCTTCGTCGAAAAGCTGGCTGCCAAGATCGCGGCCCTGGCGGTCGGCGACGGTCGGGCCGAGGGCATCGCGATCGGTCCGCTCATCAACGACGTGGCGCTGGCCAAGGTGGAGGACCATATCGCCGACGCCCGCAGCCATGGCGCGACCATCGCCACCGGCGGCACACGGCATGCGCTGGGCGGCCGCTTCTTCCAGCCGACCGTGCTGTCAGGCATGACGCCCTCAATGAAGATCGCCCGCGAGGAAACCTTTGGCCCCGTCGCCCCCATCTGGCGCTTCGAGACCGAGGATGAGGCGGTGGCGCTGGCCAATGCCAGCGTATTCGGACTGGCGGGCTATTTCTTCTCGCGCGACCCGTCTCGCGTCTGGCGCGTGGCCGAGGCACTGGAGGTCGGCATGGTCGGGGTGAACACCGGCCTGATCTCGACCGAACTGGCGCCCTTCGGCAGCGTCAAGCAATCCGGCCTCGGCCGCGAGGGCAGCCATTACGGGATAGAGGATTACCTCGAGATCAAATGCATGTGCCTGTCGGCCTAAGCTACTTTGGCAGATTGCAGTCCTGCGAGCGTTTTGAGGATCTCCCTGTTCGGTTTTGCGGGATTCATGGGGTCGATTGTTGCAGGCACCGGCCAAGAACATGGATTGGCAAGTCGATCCGCAGCGGTGGCTTGAGCCGTTCATCACGGCCTTACGCGCGCGGATCTATCCGGCCTGTATGGCCAGGCTGATTGGTCCTGGGGATCGCAAGAGCATCCAACCGATGGCGCCGCGTGCCGCAGGCGCAAGCTATGACCCACTTCATCGCTGGCTTGTGGGATGCCGCGCCGTTGGAGGCGGCGCTGCCTGCCGAGGCCGAACAGACAAGTCGGCGGGGACGATGCGTGGCTGATTGTGGATGACACCGCGCTCCTCAGGAAGGGATGCCGGGCGGCCGGCGGCGCGCCGCAATATGCCTCGGCGCGCGGCAAGAATGCCAACTGCCCCACGCGGGTGGCGCAGACGCTGGCCTGGGGCGAAGTGCCGGTCACCGCGATTGTTGGCCATACTGCCCAGAGATTCAGGCTGAGGGCGAGAATACCGTAGATGCAGGAGATCGAGACGACATGAATGAGGAAATCAGACACGGCTTGCCTCGCTGACGAAAATGCCCTTGGGGTGGAACAGCAGGATGGCAACCAGCAGCGCGAAGGAAGCCGCAGGTGCATAGCTTGCCGGCAGGAAGAAGAAATCCCTCCCGATCAGCAGACCATAATTGAGATTGGTGATCAGCGTTTCGGCCGCCGCGATAATGACGGCTCCCACCACCGCACCAAAGGCGTTCCCCAACCCGCCAAGGATTGCCGCCGCAAAGACCGGCAGCAGCATGTTGGTCCCCATGTCGATGCTGACCGATCCCCTCAGCGCCAGCATCGCGCCGCCAAGTACGGCGAGAACGCCAGACAGGAAAACGACGAAGCCGGTTACCTGCCCGATGTTCACCCCGGCGGCGGCGGCGAGGACGGGGTTGGTCGAAACCGCGCGCATCTCTCGCCCGAGCGGCGTGCGGAACAAGAGCAATGCAAAGCTCAACAGCACGACCAGCGCCAGGCCGCCGGTGATCATCTGCATCTCGGTCACGCGCACACCCAGGATCCGGGTGGCAGGCGCAACGGGAACCGCGAAGCGCTGCGCCGACAGAACATGGCCAACGCGAGCGACCCGGTCAATGCGATCGCGGACTCCAACCGCAACAGCCGCTCGAAGATGAGGCGGTTGCACAACCAGGCCAGCACGCCCGCGGACAGCGCCGAAACCGTGATGGCCAAAGCCAGGGAAAACCCATGCCTTTGCAGCGCTATGCCGGTGCACAAACGCGACGTTTGGAAAGCAGGTCAAGGATTAGGCCGCCGTCAGGTTGACCGCGATGACATCCCGCCAGTTCTCGGGTGCCATCTCGGGGACCAGCCCCATCTGGCCGACGATGCCCGCATTGTTGAAGGCGCCGTCCAGCGCACCGAATTCCTGCAGCGCAAGGCCGGCCAGCACATCGGCATAGCCTTCATCCCTGACGTCGCCGGCCAGAACGCGGGCTCAGCCGCCGTCCCGGTTGATCGAGGCCGCAAGGGTTTCCAGTTCCGCCGCCCGGCGCGCGGCCAGCGCCAGGTTGGCACCCTCGGCGGCAAACAGCGTGGCTGCGGCTGCGCCGATCCCGCTGCTGGCGCCGGTGACGATGATCGTCTTGCTCGTCAGTTCCATGATCCGTTCTCCTGAATAGTGGCCCATGGGTGTCCAGCCGCGGGGCCGCCCTGGCGGCTTCCCGTTCCTTGCCCTCGAAAGGCGGCGGCTCATAGCCTGCGGGCGATGTCCGCCGCGATCCGCTGAAGCGCGGCATCACCCGGATGCGGAAGCTCGCGATAGGTCACTTTCTCCTCCGGGATGTATCGCCTGGAGGTGATGTCGTCCTTCTCGACCAGCGGCACCAGATGGGCATGGGCATGGGCATGGGCATGGACGACATCGCCGCCGGTGAAGGCGAAAGCGACCCGCTCGACATCGAACAGCGCCTTCAGGATCCTGGCAAGCCTCTGCGCCAGCCTCATGATGTCGGTGGCAATGTCCGGCGGCAGCTCATCGAAGGTTTCATAGTGCTCAATGGGGATGATCTGCAGATGTCCCGGCCGGGTCGGCCCGATATCCACGAGGCGCCCAGCCGTTCGTCGCGGAAGACCTCATGCGCCAGCCCCCGGTTGCGGGCGACCCGGCAGAGCAGGCAGGACATCGCGTTCACCCCTTCCCAAAGCCCGCGCTTTTACCCGATCATGTCGCGTCGTGGAAGATGATCCCCAGCGTGTGGCGCCGGCCGCCTCGGACGGTGCTGACGCCGTGGCGCATGTTCACGCGGTAATCGCCCCGGTTGCCGCGCACCGGGCGGTGATGCACCGCGAAGGCGACGGCGTCGCCCTGGCGCAGCGGCACAACCTCGGCCCGGCTCTGCATCCGGGGGCGCTGTTCGGTCAGCACGAACTCGCCGCCGGTGAAATCGCGCCCAGGCTCGGACAACAGGAAGGCCACCTGCAGGGGAAAGGCCAGCTCGCCGTAAAGATCCTGGTGCAGGCAATTGAAATCGCCCGGCCCGTATTGCAGCAAGAGCGGCGTCGGACGGGCCTGGCCGGCCGCATGGCACTGCTGCAGGAACGCGTCCAGCGTACCGGGATAGCGGGTGCCGATCTCCATGCGCGCGTTCCAGCCATTCGCCACCGTCGCCAGATGCGGATAAAGCCCCGCGCGCAACTCCGCCACCAGATCCGGCAGCGGATAGCCGAAATAGCGGTATTCGCCCTGGCCGAAACCGTGCCGGGCCATGTGGATATGGCTGCGGAAATGGCCCTCCTGCGGATAGAGCGCCGCCAGCGCGCGGCATTCGGCCGCGATCAGCAGACCGGGCAGGACCGCGCTGCCATGCCGATCCAGCTCTGCCCCGAAACTCGCCCAATCCCGTGCGGCCAGCCGGTCCTGCAAGGTCGCCAGGGCGCTCATGCCTGCGCCTCTTTCTCCAGCAGCGCACGCTTGCGCGGGACGCCCCAGCGATAGCCCGAGAGGCCGCCGTCGGTCCGCACCACGCGGTGGCAGGGGATGGCGACGGCGATGTGGTTCGCGGCGCAGGCCCCGGCCACCGCGCGCACCGCCCGCGGCGCGCCGATGCGACGGGCGATCTCGGCATAGCTGGCGGTCCGGCCCGCCGGTATATCGCGCGACGCTTGCCAGACGCGGGTCTGGAAAGCCGTCCCGCGAATGTCCAGCGGCAGGTCCAGCCCGATCCCCGGCGCCTCGACGAAGCCGACCACCTTCGCGACCAGCGCCGCGAAATCCGCGTCGTCACCCGTCAGCCGGGCCTGCGGAAAGCGGTCCTGCAATTCGCGCACCAGCGCATCGGGATCGTCGCCCAAGCTGATCGCGCAGATGCCCCGGCCGCTTTGCGCCACCAGGATCGCGCCAAGCGAGCATTGCCCCACCGCGAAACGGATATCGGCATCCCGGCCGCCCTGCCGGTAGGCCGAGGGGGCCATGCCGAGCATCCGCGGCGACTGTTCGTAAAAGCGGCTGCTGGCGTTGAACCCGGCGGCATAGATCGCATCGGTGACGCTGGCGGCCTCGGGCAGTTCCGCGCGCACGCGCCCCGCCCGATGCGCCGCCGCATAGGCCCGCGGCGTCAGCCCGGTGATCGCCTTGAACTGGCGGTGGAAATGATGCGGGCTCATCCCGACCTTCTTGGCCAGATCGTCCAGCCGCGGCACCTCGTCCGCCCGTTCGATGATCCGGCAGGCCTCGGCGACGATGGCGGCATTCGCCTGCGCCGACGACGGGCCGCGGGGATTGCAGCGCAGGCAGGCGCGGAAGCCCGCGGCCTCGGCCTGGTCGGGCGTGTCGAAGAAGGACACGTTCTGCGGCTTCGCCTTGCGCGAGGGGCAAGAGGGGCGGCAATAGACGCCCGAGGTCCGCACCGCATAGACGAAGGCGCCGTCGCAGGCCGGATCGCGGGCAAGAACGCCTTGCCAGCGCGGATCGCGTTCGGTTTCGGTTTCAGTCGTCATCGCCAGTTCCATCGCTCGGCTCCTTCCATCACATATGTCGCGATGATAGGCGCCGCCAGCATCGCGTCGCTTCCCGCCCCTTGCTTTCAAATCCGCGACCGGGCGCCGACGGTCCCGGCACGGCTACCCCCCGGCGACGGGGTGCGCCCCCGCCCCGCCCGGCTGCGAGAGGATGTCCGTGGCACGATGATCGTCCCCGACCCCGTCGATCAGGATCACATCCCCTTGGGAATTGCGGGTGCGCAGCGGCAGGATCGCCTGATAGGCCGGCGAGGCATACCAGGCGCGGGCAGCCACGCGGTCGGGAAAGCCGATGACGATCAGATCCCCCGGCCAGGCGCCCTCCAGTTGTTCCTTGTCGCCGCCATGGATCAGGAACCTGCCTCCGAACGGCGCGAGCGTGGCGTCGATGGCTTCGAGATAGGCAACGATATCGGGGCCCATCTCGACCTGATGCAGACGGGCAACGGCGTAGCTGGTCATGAGTAGATCTCCTTCTCCGATGTGATTGGTTGAGTGCCGGCCGATGGCGTGGCGCACCAAACCCCGGCCCGGCTGGAAAGCCGGCAACCGCCGCCCGGCCGATGAACGGTCCAACGACCGCTCGACATGATCGGGCCCGTCGCCGGCGGGACGATGGCGGTCGTCTGCGCCGCCTTCATGGGGAACGGGCGGAATGCCCGGACCCGATACCTATTTTCCGCCGGATTTCCCGGCCCAGGCCTTCCAGGCCGAGCCGATGGCGAGGCCCAGCGCCAGCCCTATGCCGACGCCAATCCCGATATTGTCCATCGCGCTGCCCACACCGGCGCCAATCCCCAGGCCCAGCGCGATCCCGATAGCGATTTTCCTGTTGCGCATCACCGCCCCTTTCCCAGGCCGATGGGTCCGGCCTCCACCCTGGCTTTCAGTGCCGCGTTCATCCTGTCGAAATCGCCGGCAAACCGCTTCACGTCGATGAACCACAGCAACACGCCGTGAAAGCTCTCGCCATGGACCAGCCGGGTGCCGCCCCGGCGCCCGTCGAGGATGAAGTAATGCTCGCCGTCGAAGACGCGCGGCAGGAACAGGCGGCCAAGCCAGCGCAGCTCCCTTGCCGGCGCGACCTTCAGCACGACCGGCCTGAAGGTCATCTCGCTGCCGGTTTCCGGGCGCATCCTGTTGACGAGCGTTGCGCCCTCGGCCAGCTCGCCTTCCATCGACAGGATGAAGGGATTCCAGTCGCGATGGCTGCCCGGATCGCCCAGCAGCGCCCAGACCTGCGCGGGCGTGGCGTCGATCTCGACCTCCGTGATCACCTCCTGCCGCGGCGCGAACAGGAACGCCGCCGCCAGCAGGGCGGCCACCAAGGCGACGGCAAGCAGGATGGTCATGGCGTTCCTCCGCATTGGCGCTGTCCGTGGACAAGACATAGGCCGCGCAGGGCAGAACGAAAATTGACGAATGACGTAGGGAAGATATACAAAATCGTATGTCTGGTCGTGTCGATAGCTGGGATCATTGGCGCAGCTTTCTTGCCGTGGTCGAGGAAGGCAGCCTGTCGGGGGCGGCCAGGGCCCTGCGGCTGACCCAGCCGACGGTAGGCCGTCACATCGACGCGCTCGAGGATGGGATCGGGGCAAGGCTCTTTACCCGGTCGCGCGGCGGCCTCGATCCAACCCAACTGGCGCTGTCGCTGGTGCCGCAGGCAAGGGACATGGCCGTGATCGCGGATGACCTGGTCCGCACCGCCTCGGGCGAGCGGGACGAGGCGCGCGGCACCGTCCGGCTGGCGGCGATCGATATCGTCGGAACCTTCGTGCTGCCGCCGATGCTGGCCGACTTCCGCGATCGCCATCCGGGGATCGACATCGAATTGGCGCTGTCGACCCGCAACGAGAACCTTCTGCGCCGCGAGGCCGACATCGCGGTGCGCATGGTGCGCCCCGAACAGCAGGCCATCGTCGCGCGCCATGTGGGGCTCATCCGGGTCGGCCTGTTCGCCCATCGCCGCTATGTCGTCGCCCACGGCCTGCCCGAGACGGTCGAGGCGCTGTTCTCTCACCCGCTGATCGGCATCGACCAGGAAGAGGGCCTTGTCGCCGGCATATCCTTCGGCGGCCACCCGCTCACGCGCGAGAGCTTCGCCTTTCGCTGCGACAGCGCCGTGGCCCAGCTGATGGCCGTGAAGGCCGGCTTCGGCATCGGCGCCTGCCACCTTGGGCTTGCGGCCGATGAGCCGGACCTGGTGCGCGTGCTGCCGGACGTGGTGGAGTTCGGCTATGAGATGTGGGTCGCCATGCACGAAGACCTGCGCGACACGCGCCGGATGCGACTGCTGTTCGACCACCTGGTCGAAAACCTCGCCGCCTATGCGGCAATGCAATAGCTTCGACAGGCTTGAGCCGTTCAGGGCGCCCCCGGTGCAGGCCGGTCAGGGCCGAAGAACACAGGTGCCCCCGGACGCCATCGCCCCGCCGAATGCGATTACACGGTGGCTGCGGGCGCGAAGAATGCGCTGGATCATGCTGGACGGTCGGAAGCCCCGCAGGCTTGGGCCATACCGTTCCTGCTGATCGTTCCCGGTATCCTTCCGGGGCCTCCGCGGGACCAACCTGGTCCCGGCCCCGTCGCGGTCGTTGCCGATGCGGCCGGGCTGAGGGCCGGCAGCCTTCGCGTGATAGTTTCGGCCGCAGGCAAGGGAGTTGACGATGGGAATTTCGAACGACGCAGACAGGTAAGCCGCGACAGCCTGGAAAACTGTCGCGGCGTGCCGTCAGGCATGATTCTCCTCTGCTGGCAGGACGCCGCTTGACCTTCAATCAACGCGGAGTTTTGTTATACTTGCAAACCGGAGTGGCCATGCGGCCATCGGGCTTTCATCCCTGTTTCTGGCCTCGCTGGTGCTGTTCACCGACGACTATGTCATCGCCGGCATCCTGCCCGAACTGGCCCGAGACCTGGCCGTCAGCGAGGGCCTGGCGGGCCAGTTGATCACCGTCTTTTCGGTGACGGTCGCAATCGCGGCGCCCCTATGCGCCATCCTTCTTGCAGGGCTCGGGCGCAAGCCCCTGATCCTGGCGGCCCTGCTGCTATTCGCCTGCGCCAATCTGCTGGCAGCATTCGCTTCGTCCTTCGCCCTGTTGATGGCAATGCGGGTCGCCGCGGCGCTTTGCGCGGCGGCAACCACGCCATCGCTGTTCGCCGTCGCAGCCTCGATGGCGCCAGAGGAAAAGGCCGGGCGCTACATCGCCGTGATCAGCCTTGGCGTCACCGGCTCGATCGCCTTCGGTGTGCCTTTGGGAACGTGGATCGGGGCCGCCTTCGGCTGGCGATGGACCTTCGGTTGCATGGCGATGGGCGGCCTGCTGGCCGCCATCGCGATAGGGCGACTGCTGCCGAGGTCGGAGCGTCAGCCGGCTTCGGACCTGAAGGCGCTGCTGGTTCCGCTGATGTCGCGGCCTTTGCTGCTCGGCTTTCTGGCGAATTTCCTGAACATGGCGGCAAGCATGATGCTTCTGACCTATCTCGCACCGGTTCTGCTGGCACTGGGCGATATCGGCCCGCAGCAAAGGGGGCTGGTCTTCGGCCTGTCCGGCTTTGCCGGGATGGCGGGGGTCTGGCTCGGCGGGCGCGCGATTGATCGCCGGAGCGCGTTTCGCGCCCTGATCATAGGGATGACGGCCTTTGCCATCGCCATGATCGGGCTGACGATCTTCTGGGCCTTGCGGCCCGTCCCGCTGCCCGGCCTGCTTATGGTAGTCGCCCTGTGGGCGGGATCGGCGTTCTGGAACGCGCCGGCCATCGCGGCAAGGATCATGGGCCTTGCCGGTGGGGCCGCGCAGCAGGCGATGGCGCTGAACACCAGCTTCACCTATCTCGGCGTGGCTTCTCGGCGGCATCCTTGGCGGCATTGTCCTCGATCTGGCCGGCGTCGCGTTCCTCGCGCCGGTTTCTCTGACGCTTGCCACCCTGGCCGTGGGCGTGCTGCACATGTCCCGCGGAAGCTAGCGGCGCGAAGCCCCCTGCCTTCGGGCCGGCCCCTGGTCCATCCTCGTGTCGGCCGAACGGTCGATAGGGTCTGCCTGCCGATCCCGACCTCGCCCTTCGAGATCGCAAGGTAGCGCAATGGCTGATTTCCCCACCTTTGCGAATGCACCGGCCTGCCGCCGGTAGCACCTAAAATCGTTTGCGCACAGACAAAGACAGGCAGGCTTGGGCGGCTGACGGCAACCGAAGCTCGCAATGAACGAAGGGACAGGCCATGAAGACGATCCTTGTTGCGGTTGATCCTCAGCACGATGCCGACCGGGTGCTTGCCCGCGCCGCCCAGCTGTCCGAACAGCACAAGGCAGCCGTGGTCGTCATGCACCTGCTCGACGATATGGGCGTCATGGAACCCGAAATGCGTGCCGCGGCAGGGCGGCATGCCCGTGCGACGCTCGAGACGCTCATCGACGCCCCGCGCTTTGCGAGGGCGCCGACCCTGAGGGTCGAGTTCGGAATACCGCATCGCTGCGTGACAAAGGCAGCGCATGAGCTGTCGGCCGACATCGTCGTGATCGGACCAGGGCAGCCCTCGACCCTGCTCCAGCGCGTGTTCGGCTCGACCGCGGATCGCATTGTGCGTATGGCATCAGTTCCGGTGCTTGTTGTCCGCGGCGAGCATGCGCGGCGATATGGCACCGTGGCCGCCGCCATGGATTTCTCGCCCTTGTCGGAGGCAGCTCTGGAAGCGGTCCGGGGGCTGGCGCCGGATGCACGGATCACCCTTGTTCACGCCTATGAAGCGCCTCTTCCCTTCGAGCAGGCGATGCTGCAGGCCGGCACCCTGCCAGACGATGCCGAACATTTTCGGCGGTCCAGGATGAACGATTGTCGCCGGCAACTGCTGGACCTGGCGCGATCCCATGGCCGCGAAGAGAACGTCCTGATTCTACAGGGGGCTCCCGGTGCCGCACTTGTGGAATTGTCCCAAGGCGGGCGCGTGGACCTTGTCGCCATGGGAACGCAAGGGCGAAGCGCGACCGCGGAGGTCTTGTTGGGAAGCGTCGCCAGGCGGCTGCTTTCGGAGGCGGGTTGCGATGTGCTGGTCGTTGGACCAGCGCGCGAATAGGACAGTGGCCGCGCCTGCCGGCAGAGCCCGCATAGCCGGGTCGAACGCTTGCTTTCGGGCAGCGGCGGACGGGACGACATGGTCTCTGGCGCGAAACGATGGGGAAGATCGGCGGGCGGCCCGCAAATCTGGACCTTTTGGCAGAATTGCGCCATGGTCGCCTTCTTCCGGGCGCTGCGTCGGAAGCCGGGACGCATCGCCGGCACAAGGTGGCTCGGTCATGCCCGCAGCGCGACACGCGACCCAGCAAAGGACGACCCGGACCATTGACCTGCACGCCTCAAGCCGCCTCTCTCCAGTTCCGTCCGACGGAGGGAGAGCGTTATCCCGCCTTCAAGCGCCACATCCCCGAGCGGCTGTTCTATGTGCTGCCCGCGCTGATGTGGCTGGCGCTGGCGATCCGATATCGCAGCCTGACGCTTCCCAGCGCCGCCAACCCGGCGATGGAGGCGGGCGGGCTGTGGGGGGAAAGCAAGTCGCAGGGGCTGGACCTGTTCGGGCCGCAGGGGCGGACCCGGCTGGCGGGTTTCGTCCGCCTTCGTCGTGAGGCGGCGGACATCGCCCCCCTCGACCGCGCGCTGACCGCCATGGCCGGGGCGGGGCTGGACTTTCCGGTCGTCGCAAAGCCCGACCGCGGCTATCAGGGCTGGGGCGTCAGGCTGATCCGGCAGGCCGAGGATCTGGCGGATTACCTGGCGGTGCATCCTCCGGGCACCACCATCCTGCTGCAGGAACTGGTCGATCTGCCCGGCGAGGCGGGGATCTTCTACCTGCGCCACCCCGGCCAGGCGCGGGGCCGCATCGTCTCGATGGCCTTCGTCTATCCGCCGCATGTGGTCGGCGACGGACGCAGCAGCGTGGCCCGGCTGGTCCAGGCCGACAAGATCCTGCGCCCGAACAGCGCCATCTATCGCGACCGGCATCCCGAAAGCTGGGAGACGGTGCCCATGCCGGGTGCCGCCCATATCCTGACCAATGCGCGCAGCGCCCGGCTTGGCGCGGTCTATCGCGACGCGCAATCCTTCGTCACGCCAGAGCTGGAAGCGGTGATCGACGAGATCTCGCGCGAGATCCCGGATTTCCATTTCGGCCGCTTCGACGTCCGCTTTCGCAGCGCCGAGGAACTGGCCGCGGCCCGCAGTTTCAGGATATTGGAGCTGAACGGCGCCGGGGCCGAGATGCTGCACATCTGGTCCGGCGGCCGCACGCTGCGACAGGCATACCGCGCGTTATGGCAGCAGTATCGCTGGCTTTTCGCCATCGGCGATGCCATGCGGCGGCGCGGGGCGCGGGTGGTGGGCCTGCGCGGCATGATCCGGCTGCAGCGCCAGCAGGAGGCGCTGCGGCGGATCTATCCCCCAAGCTCGTGAACGCCCCTTGCGCAGCTTCGCGCCGGGCGGGACAGTGCCATTGATCGGCGCGGCCAATCCGGCCCGGCGCAAAGGAGCCCTGCATGATCCCCGACCTGCCCCTCTGCCAGCCCCCCGGCGAAACCATCGTGGTTCCCGCGCCGGAACAGTCGCTGGCCGAAGAGGCGCTTGGCTTCGTGCTTGAGCCGTTCCAGCCGCTGCGCGAACAGTTCTCGGCCATCACCGGCCTCGGGCTGGAGCCGGACGAGGCATGGCCCGAGGAACAAGGCCGCACGGTCCGGCAAATGCGGCTGGCGCGCAAGGACGGGCAGGCATACCTGGGCTATCTGGCGGCCGGCCAGCCCGGCGGGCGGCGGGTGATCTTCCTGCATGGCAGTCCCGGCACCGCCGAGGAATGGGACAGGTTCCTGCTGGATGTCCCCGCCGGGCAGTATCACATGGCCGTGGACCGCCCCGGTTTCGGCGCGAGCGGCGAAGAACCCGAGACCGCGCTGGCCGGTCAGGCCGCCGCCGTAGCCCCGCTGCTGACCGCCGGCACGCGGCCTGCGGTTCTTGTCGGCTATTCCTACGGCGGTCCGGTCGCCTTGCGGCTTGCCGCCGATTATCCCTACCGGGTGGCGGGCGTCTTGTTGATCGGTGCCGCCGCCGATCCGCAGCTGGAGGAAACCCACCCGCTGCAGCAGCTGGCCGCGCTGGATTTCTTCGCCCGGCTTTTGCCCGCCGAGCTGGCCAATGCCAATGCGGAGCTTATGAACCTGCAGCCGGGACTTCAGGATCTGGCCGCCGATCTGGGGCGCATCACCGCGCCCGTCACCATCGTTCAGGGTCTGGCCGATACCCTGGTGCCGCCGGAGAACGTGCCCTTCCTGCAAGCGCATCTGCCCGAGAGCCCCGGCCCGCGGGTGATCCTGGTCGAAGAGGCCGACCATTTCCTGCCCTGGACCCATCCCGAGCTGCTGCGCGCGGCGCTGGATTGCGTGATCGGCGACGAAGAGGCGCCGCCTCAGCCGCCCGAGCCGTCCCCCTCGTCCTTGCTCGAGGCGAAATAATAGACCGTGAACCGATGGCTCAGCCAGACCGCGGCGATGACCAGCGCCGCCACGACCAGCCAGGCCCAGTTGCCCAGCAGGTCGAACAGGACGAGGTTGAGACCGAACGCCCCGAAGAACAGCGCCACCGTGTAGACCGCCGCAACCACGCCGTTCACGATGGCGAACCGGCGAAAATCCACCCGCAGGAAGCCGCTGGCCATGAAGATCGGCGGCAGCAGCCGCGCCAGCAGCGCCGCCGGCCAGACCCCGCGATCCAGCAGGTGCCGCCCCCGCTCCAGCATCTTCCCGTCGATCCAGCGGCGGACAAGCGGGCTGCTTCCGGCCAGCGCGCCGATCCCGTAAAGCGCCCAGTCGCTGACGATATTCCCTGTCACCAGCGCCACCAGAGCCAGCGTGGTGCCGATCTCTCCGGCGGCAGCCAGCGCCGCACCGGCGACGATCGCCCCTTCCTCCATGACGAAATTCGCAAGAAACAGCAGCACGGCCAATATCAGCGGATTGCCCAGATACTGTTCGATAAGGGCCTCCACCGGGCGGATCCTCCTGGGGCATGGGGCATGATGGGTCTAGCTAATGGCACCCGCCTGCCTCCGCAAGCCGGGCACCGGACAAAGCTTCATCGCGGGCGTGACCCACGCGCGCCTGTCCAGCACCGGCCGGAGAAATGCGCTATTCGCCGAGCGAGAGGCGGGGGCCCGCCGGCGATCCACCTTTCCTGAAATACGGCTCTGGCCATGGGGAAGGGCCAGGACAAAGCTGCGGCAGGAAGCCCGCCAGAGCCAGCTTGCGACCGCCGGCCGCCGGTTGCTGCGGTCCCGCGGGGAAAGCCCTACGCTGGCATGGATCGCTGCGCCTGTCCGAAACCGATCCGCGTCGCCGGGGCCGAGCGGCCGCGCCTCGACGCATGACGGCACCCTGCGGGGAACCGTTGCTCTTGCCTGACGTTGGACCATCTCCGGCGGCGCTGGTCGGCGTGCCAGTGCCCACCCACCTTCATGGCAGGCGAGGAACGATGGCACCGAATCCCGACAGGACTGAACAAGGCAATGCCGGCGAAACGCAGCAGCGCGGCGGCGAGACCCTGACCACCAACCACGGCATCCCGTTTTCCGACAACCAGAACAGCCTGCGCGCGGGCCATCGCGGCCCGACGCTGCTGGAAGATTTCCTTCTGCGCGAGAAGATCTTCCATTTCGACCATGAGCGCA
Source organism: Paracoccus sp. FO-3 (assembly GCF_006386455.1). NCBI lineage: Bacteria > Pseudomonadati > Pseudomonadota > Alphaproteobacteria > Rhodobacterales > Paracoccaceae > Paracoccus > Paracoccus sp. FO-3. The sequence goes on from NZ_VCBQ01000035.1 coordinate 43,492, forward strand.
TCCCCGAGCGCATCGTCCATGCCCGCGGCTCGGCCGCGCATGGCCATTTCGAATGCACCGACCCGATCCCCGAGCTGACGCGCGCCAGCCTCTTTGCCAAGAAGGGCAAGAAGACCCCGGTCTTCGTGCGCTTTTCCACCGTCGCGGGCGGGGCGGGCTCGGTCGATACGCCCCGCGACGTGCGCGGTTTCGCGGTCAAGTTCTATACCGACGACGGGAACTGGGATCTGGTCGGCAACAACATCCCGGTCTTCTTCATCCAGGACGCGATCAAGTTTCCCGACCTCGTGCATTCGGTCAAGATGGAGGCCGACCGGGGCTATCCCCAGGCCGCCTCGGCCCATGACACGTTCTGGGATTTCGTCTCGCTGATGCCCGAAAGCCTGCATACGGTGATCTGGGCCATGTCCGACCGCGCCATCCCGCGCAGCTATCGCATGATGCAGGGCTTCGGCGTCCATAGCTTCAAGCTGGTGAACGACCAGGGCGAGACCCGTTTCGTCAAGTTCCACTGGCGCCCGCGGCTGGGCATGCAATCGCTGGTCTGGGACGAAAGCGCCAAGATGCAGGGCGCGGACAACGACTATCACCGCCGCGACCTCTACGAGGCGATTGCAGCGGGCGACCATCCCGAATGGGACCTGGGCCTGCAGATCTTCGACCAGGAACTGGCCGACAGCCTGCCCTGGGACGTGCTGGACGCGACCAAGATCATCCCCGAGGAGATCGTGCCGCTGCGGATGGTCGGCCGCCTGGTGCTGGACCGCAATCCCGACAATTTCTTCGCCGAGACCGAGCAGGTCGCCTTCCTGCCCTCCAACATCGTGCCGGGGATCGAGTTTTCCGACGACCCGCTGCTGCAGGGGCGGCTGTTTTCCTATCTCGACACGCAGAAATCGCGGCTGGGCACGACCAATTTCCACCAGATCCCGGTGAATGCGCCGAAATGCCCCTTTGCCAACATGATGCGCGACGGGATGATGCAGACCCAGGTGCCGAAGGGCCGCGCCAATTACGAGCCGAACAGCCTGGACCAGGCAGGCGAAGACCCCGGCCCCCGCGCCAGCGCCGAAGGTTTCGCCACCGCGCCGCAAGAGGTTTCCGGCCCCAAGCTGCGCATCCGGGCCGAAAGCTTCGGCGATCACTACAGCCAGCCGCGCCTGTTCTGGCGCTCGCAGACCGCGAACGAGCAGGCGCATATCGCCTCGGCCTTCGTCTTTGAACTCTCCAAGGTGGGGCTCGGCCATGTGCGCAGCCGCGTCGTCAGCCATCTGCGCAATATCGACGAGGATCTGGCCAAGCGCGTGGCGGCGGGCCTCGCGATCGAGTTGCCCGAGGCGGCAAAGCCGTTCCGCGACCCGATCGATATCGCGCCTTCGGACGCGCTGTCGATCCAGAAGAACTGGCAGCCGACGCTCAAGGGGCGCAAGGTCGGCATCCTGTTCGCCGAAGGCTCGGACAAGGCGGAGCTCGACGCGCTGGTGGCGGCGGTCGGAAGGGCCGGCGGCACGCCCTTCACCATCGCCCCCAAGGTCGGCGGCATCGCGCTGGCGGGCGGCGAGGCCAAGGCCGACGGCCAGCTTGCCGGCTCGCCCTCGGTGCTGTTCGACGCGGTGGCGCTGGTCCTGACCGAGGAGGCGGCGCAAAAACTGGCGCGGGACGGCGCGGCGGTCGGCTTCGTCATGGACGCCTTTGCCCATCTCAAGGCCATCGGCCATACGCCGGGCGCGCAACCGCTGCTGGACCGCGCGGGGATCGAGCCGGACGAGGGCGTCACCGATCTTGCCGCCCTGCCCCAGGCGGCTGCCCGCCGCTATTGGGACCGCGAGCCCAAGGTTCGCGACCTGGCCTGACCCCCGGCCCGCCCCGCAACGGGTGGGCCTTTCCATCTTTCGGCAGATGCCATGCCCGCGCAGGGCGCCAAGTCCCGCAAGGACGATCTGCGCGCCGGAACACCCTTCCGGGTCACGGCCGCAAAGCCCCTACCCCGCGGCTGACCCGCGACCGCCTCGACGTCATCGGGCGCACGCATCACGGGCTGGGGCCGAGGCGGGTTAGGGAAATCCGTCCTGATCCAGGACCGCCGCCCGCCGATGCGCGGCTCGTCGTCTCGACCGCGATGATCCCGCCCCAGTTCGGCGTGCGGACCGACAGGTCAGCGCTGCGGATGCACCTATCGACAGCAACCGACGACAAAGCGGACACGAGGCTTCAATCCGCCCATCTCCTGTCGCAGGAAGACCCGCGCCCGCAGCCGCGGTCCCGAAGCGGTTTCGAGCATCGGATTTCCTGCCGCCCGCGCGCGGATGCGATGTCCGAGCCCGCCACCGGATATGGCGCGACCGTGAGTGCGAAGGTCTGCAATAGCATTTCCAGGGCGATGAAGCCCAGTTGCACCGCCTTGCGCGCGCCTGGCAGGCTGCTGAAAAAGGATTTCGAGAGGTCGCCGCAGCGGAAATCGTTCTGGATCCAGCTAATATCGGCCCGAAAATGGGGTGTTTTCGGCAAATTTGAGGCGGATTTCCCGGTTCCTCGCCCGCGCTGTCCTGTCGCAAGGACTTTTTCAGCAGCCTGCTAGCAGGGCGCGCGCCGAGACCGACCTGCAATGCCCCGAAAGGTGGAGCAGGCGCGCCATCCCCTCGGCATCCGGCCGATCCGTCCTGATCGGCCTGGCCTGCAGTTCCTGCGCCATGATGCTGCGGCCCCCAGACCACAGGTGCGCAGGCTGCGCCCCGATCTCCGCCTCGCGATCCTTGCGGCGCTGCGTG